>NZ_JACJEY010000046.1:0-37404 GCF_014164295.1 Pseudoalteromonas sp. SG43-7 | reverse complement strand
ACTCGAAACACGAAACACGAAACTCGCAAATTTATTTCCTCTATCAGCTAAAGAATTTTGATTTTATGACTGTTTCAAATTCATGACAGTAAGTAACTCAGTAATTACAAAATAGGTTGTAATATTTAGTTAATTATGTCGCCAAAAACTGAAATAATGTGTTGATTTCTATATGCTCTTGCCAAATTATTATACTAATAGGTGAAGTGCATGAACTCTTCCACTGATGCTGCGCAGTTTGACGCAGTGACAACAAGTAAATCTAAATGGAACTTTCATGATACCCAATGGGTGTTGAGTCTTTTTGGTACTGCAGTCGGTGCCGGTATTTTGTTTTTGCCAATTAATATTGGTATTGGTGGCTTTTGGCCGCTGATCATTTTAGCGTGTTTAGCGTTTCCAATGACTTTCTTAGCCCACCGTGGTTTAGCGCGTTTTGTATTGTCATCAAAGAACAAAGATGCTGATTTTACCGATGTGGTTGAAGAGCATTTTGGTGTGAATGCTGGTAGATTAATTTCATTATTGTATTTTTTATCAATATTTCCAATTTTACTGATCTATGGTGTTGGCCTAACCAATACTGTTGATAGTTTTATAGTAAACCAATTAGGTATGGAAGCACCTTCTAGAGTATTGCTTTCAGGAGTTTTAGTTGCCAGTATGATCAGCTTGATGCTCGGTGGTGAAAGGCTAATGTTGCGTGCTTTTGCTATTTTAGTGTATCCGTTAGTAGGGATTTTACTGTTTCTATCTTTGTATCTAATCCCTAGTTGGCAAGTACCAAATATGGCCTTTCCTGAGTTTGTAGGCTTTAGTAAAACACTATGGCTGTCAATTCCTATAATAGTGTTCTCATTTAGCCACGCAGCGGCGATTTCAAGCTTTGTAAACGTACAACGAGGTCATTATGGTAAGCAAGCAACAGCTAAGTCCGAGGCGATTCTAAAGCGCACCAGTTTATTACTGATAGTGTTCGTTCTATTGTTTGTATTTTCGTGTGTACTTTCATTAACACCAGAGCAAATGTTGCAAGCAAAAGCACAAAATGTATCCGTGTTATCATACTTAGCTAATGTTACTGACAACTCATTTATTGCCACCTTTGGCCCGCTAGTCGCGTTTATTGCTATCACTTCATCTTTCTTAGGTCATTTTTTAGGAGCAAGAGAAAGCTTTAATGGGCTTGTTACTAAGCAAACCAACCTATCAGTGAAGAGCGCCGATAAAATTGGTGTTGCTATCATGTTCTTTGCTATTTGGTTTTGTGCTGTTAAAAACCCAAGTATCTTAGATATGATGGATCAACTATCAGGGCCGATTATTGCGATGATATTATTCATCATGCCAATGATTGCAGTTTATAAAGTTCCAGCATTACAAAAATACCGTGGCCGTTTTAGCACCTTGTTCGTGTTAGCGGTAGGCTTATTAGCGGTAGCTGCTTTGATTTATGGCTTTGTTGCTTAGCAAGTAGCTTTAGAGACTTTAGTTAGATTAAATAAAAGCCCTGTAGGTGACAAACTTACAAGGCTTTTTAGTTTACGCGATTGCAGCTAGGGCACGACCTCTAATATCAGTAGCAAAGGCTAGGCCTTTTTTTAAAGCTTGTTTCAGCAGCGCTAATCCACTTTCAATCGTTGTCATTACTTCTTCCCGTAGAATCAATTAATTGAACCGAGAATGTTAAAATACAATAGCTGATTTTACGAGAGGCTTTTTAGATAGAGGAATGTTTCATGACTAAAGCCTCTATGGAGCGTGAAGTGCCTTGGTGATTATTCATTAGTTGAAGAGTTCTAACTTACAACTTAAAATTGATGGTTTACAACAGTTAGGTCTATTTAACCAAAGTAGTAATGGAGATCAAAGTGGTCGATAAAGCAACCTTATACCTCGAAGATATCTTAGAGGATGCATTTTATTTTTTGCAGAATGGCGATGCGAAACAGGGTAAGTACTTGCTGAAAAAAGCAGCTAAAAAGTACCCACGTCATTACTTGACCTATTATGGGGTCGGTATAATGGCTGTACTCAAAGGTGATTATAACTTAGCTATACAAAACTTGCTGAAATCCATAGCAGTTAATGGTGAATATGCTTTAGCTCACTATAACCTGGCGATTAGTTATCAAAAAACTGGAAAGGTTGATTTATCTATTAAGCACCATGTTGCAGCATTGAAGTATGCATCACCAGAAGAGACTGACGTTATTACTGCGTCTAAAGAAATTATTGAGTTAGTTGAAAAAGGCTTGCCGACAGGTTTTACTATTGAACAGTACCTTGAAGATTCAGAACGTTTCGATAGGGGCTTTGAATTTCTCCAAACAGAGCAGTATGAAAAAGCTATTCCCTTGTTTAAAGTGATTGCATCAAATCAGCCTAAGCATGTGCAGGCTAAAGGGAACTTGGGGATTTGTTATTTAATGTTACAGGATTATATGCAAGCGCGAGATTACTTTGAGCAAGCGTTAGCACTTGATCCAGACTATGGACCTGCAAAGAAAAACCTAGCTGTATTGAACAATATAGAAACCGGGCTATTGAGTAAGCCTTTGGATATGCAATCAACTTATTTTTATGCAGAAAAAGTAGCACGAGCTGATAAAATAACTTAGCAATCGAATGGTTCAAGCTTATCGCTTAAAGCTTTACTGCTTTCTTTGGTTCAAATAGGCTGAATGTTGTAATACTCAACTCAGCCTACGATGAGCAATGTAATTATTTGCTCATTTTATCAAGGCTTGGCTACTCGAAGTTTTCCATTGTCTTCATTAAATTAAATGGCTTATTTAATTTTTCTAAGCTAGAAAATTGTTCACGTATATCTTCAGGCAAAATAAAGTAATCAGCTTTAGTTCGCTCAAAAGTTAAAGGGATTGCCATAATTAATTGGTTGTACTTATCAAGCATGGTTTTATCGCTATCTTTTAAGGCCTGCAATTTTGCTGAAAGCAATGTGAAACGCTGCAACTCATCATGTGTGCATAAATCTTGCGTCTTTGCATAATGATAAGATAAAACACTACTAAGCACATTCCAGTCATCTGAAATATGTTTAACGTCATCTGGAGTTATAACTATTGCTGTTTGCTGACATTTTTCAAGTTTAGTGTCATATGCTTTTATTGAATTATGGTATTCGATAGTTAAGTAATTAGTGATGTTTGGGCTCTGTGATATGGCAGATGCAGGGTAAAAGCAGCATAATAAGGGCAGTATATAGCTAGTTTTCATAAATTCTCACAAGTCCGTTTTAGAGAAGAGCAGAGTAGCAAACTAAAATAACCTTTTGTACCAGTTAATTGTAATTACCTTTGTAGGTCTGGCTTTAGTCTGACAATGTGACGGGATGAATCCCGACTTACAAAAGAACACCAATACCAAGTACTTCGGTGTCAGATATTTCATGCTTAAAGTCACTTATAGACGAAGGCTAAAACTGAAAACGACAAGCCAAAGTAATTGTTTGGAACCACCGAGGTTTGGAGGCGCTACGCGCTACACAGAGGAGTAAACCTCTGTGTAGTTGCTAGTTGTTTCTAATTTCAAGTAATTAAGTATAGACTGGGCTAGTTGCTTTAACTTGTTTACTTATAAGGAAATTACATTGTCGCAGTCTCTTCCTATTCCAGCCCAACGTTGGCTATCACTTTTATTGTGTGCAATTACCGCAGCTGCGATTACGGTATTTGTAAGTAACGTCAGTTTTGTACAACATGCCTATATGAAGTGGGGCAGTATTTTATATGCGAGCCCTGTGCTGCATTATAGTTTTGCTTTTCTTGCCGGCATTGGCATCAAGCTAATGCTGGATAAGTTTTATATCTCCCACGCCAAACGCAGTATTGGGTTTAGTTGGAAGTACCCGCCAGCGACTATTGCTGTGTGGTTCTCGATAATTGCAACACTTGTATATGTGTTCATTAGTGAACGCTACCAAGGCTATTTATTGGACGACGAGCTGCTCTTTGCTAGTTTGAAGTACCTTCATATTGCTATCTTTGCATGCGTGCTGTGTATTTCGTTTCAAGAGTTGCAGGAAAAAGCCAAAAAAGTGAGTATTAAATCATGGGGGTTATTATTTCTATTGTTAGGCATGTTCTTAGTTATGTCTGGTTATTACGACATGCCATGGCCGCTAATTACAACATATATTTTACTTTATAGCATTGCAGTTATTCTGAGAGTGAGGGGGAATGGTAGCTCAGAAGTTGTATCCACGAATAATTACATTGCTTTGAGTGACTCTGATAATGAATTTAGTGATTTAGAAGACTTTAGAGCTTGGTTTAAAGATGACTCAATAATTACAAGCACAGCTCAATTAGAGCGAGACTTACAGGTTTACGCTAATCGTATTACCGAGCGACTTCGCAATGGTGGTGATGAGCATGAAGAGGATATAGCGCAACATATCGCGCTGTGTGGGCCATTTGGATGTGGTAAAAGTAGCATTGTCGCTGCAATAGCAAATGAGCTCAAAAAATCTAAAAAGGTAGAAGCTGAATTATCAGATGAAGAAAAGCTAAAGGTAGAACGACAAAACAAGATTAATTGGATACACAGCGATATACCAATATGGGGCGCAGCAAGCGGCAGTGTTGCACATGTAATACTGAGTCATATCATTGATGACATTAGCCCGCACTTAGATATGTGCGCCTTTCGTGCATTACCAAAACATTACACCGAAGCCCTAAAATCAGGCGGCAGTCTTTTTCAATTTGCATCCACACTACTCGCAGGCCCCGTTGATATTGAAGAGAGCTTCAAAAAGCTTAATGATGTTCTTGAAGCAACCAACCATAAATTACTGATCACCCTGCAAGATGTCGATCGTGGGACAGAAGATGAAAATGAAAAACGCCAAAATGATATCGCAGCACTTTTAGATAGATTAAAAGATAGAGATTTAAGTAACATCAACTTTATCGTCGCAATGGGTAATGAAAATGATATTGCCGCAGAAGTGATCTCAAAAGCAACGGATTATAGAGAGGATATTGCTTTAAGTGATAGTGTGGAAAAAATATTAAATAAGTTTATTTTATCCACGATTCACAAAGCTAAAGAAACTGGTGTTCTAGTTTTGAATGATGATTTAGATGTATTCGATGAACAAGGTAATCGACTACCATTGTTAATGAGTAAGACAGAAGAAGTTGAGCTAATTCTTCGTTATTTAAATACATTTAGAGCGCTAAAAAAAGTATTAAGAAGAGCTGATGAAGCTTTGGCTCCTGATAGAAGTGATGGTTTGATGGGGGAAATAAATATATTTTCTTTGCTAATGCTTTACACATTGCGAGAAAAAGAAGTTAAGGCCTTTAATAGAGTTTTACATTTCTTAAATGAACCAAATTATATCCGAGTACAGGGGCAAGATCTTAAAGGCTCTTTAGAGGAAATAGCGCAGAATGATAAGAACATTCATCATTTCATCGTAGTGTTGTTAAATTTAATTGAAATAGACGATAAGTATCACTTTGACAGATTAAAAGACTACTTACAGGGTATTCACTCCCCTAAGTATCTGCATAGAGCTTTAAAGCAAAATGTAGACAAAATAGATTCTGATCAAAATTTTATTGAAACATTGAAAGATATAACACAATCTAAAGATTTATTAAGTTTTGTAAAATATTGGTTGGAAACTAACTCATTTGCAAGTGAAGATAGGGTTGCTCAGTTTATATTCTGTGATCTCGAATCAGGTAAATTAGATTCAAGCCTATTTTTTGACTACAAAACTGTCGTTGGGCATACAAATGATGAACCGACGCGTAGAGTTGCTTTTTATATAGCAAGTAGATTAACGATTGAATCAATTGTTGATATTGAACTATTTTTATCAAATAGTAGTGAAGATACGACTTGTATAAAAAGAGCTAAACACAGGTTGAGAGTAGCGCTTATTGAAGTGTTAACAGACAGCTATGAAAGGAGATTTTCTGAAATTTTTAGCAAGACTTTTGAAGAGCAACTTCCCAAAGGTTTATATGCTCTTACAAGAGCTGCGTATGATTCTTTAAAATGTAATACAGGTATAAATGCAGATATAGCATTACTTGTAAGTAATTATAAAAATGCGGACATATTAGAAAAGCAAATAAAAGCATTAACAAAAAAATTAAAGTAAAGCCATTACTTAACAATACATTTAAGATTTTTTGCAGGTCAGGCTTTAGCCTGAAAAATGTGACGGGATATTCTGACCTAAAAAAGAGCATGAATACCAAATAGACTGTGTAGCGTAGCACCTTAAATTTAGCTTTTAAATATCATCGTTACTGTTATCAAAAAAGAAGAATATAATACCTGTAAAAGACGCTGTTAATATAAGCCCTGTCAGAGCTTGTAAGGCAGAAAGTAACCTAAAAAAGCTATCAGAAATCGTAATTTCACCATACCCAAGAGTTGTAAAGGTTACTAAGCTAAAATATAAGCTGTCTATGAACTGCTTTGGGCTATTTAGCTCATTAAATATCAAAGAGTAAAGCGCGGCGAATAGAAAAATATTAACTACCAATAAGCCTAAATTAGAAATAAGGATAAACAGCGAAAATTTGATATTATTTTTTATAGCTGCTTCAAATTTATTAATGTTACCTGTTGCGAGTTGTTGGATTTCACCGACTATTTGAGATAATTGCTCGGGGTGGTTTTCTTGACTAAGCTTTTCGTTGATTTGATTATTTTTTTCAATAATTAGATTTTTGTTCTGGCAGTTCTTAATATTGTTTTTTTTAGTTTTAGTTAATGTTCGAATGAATATGATGGATGAGCTAATGCACAGTACTATAAATATAAAAATAAGGTATATCAGGGTTGTTAATTGCGCACAAAAAAACGCAAGAAGACATAGTATGGTTATTAGTAAAGTTAGAGAATACCAAGTTGATAAAGCCTTATTGTTACAAATAAAACTTTTAATCCATTTACAAAATTTCATATATCCCTACCTAAATCAAAGCTTTTATAAATAAATTTAATATAAAGTAACGTAAGAACTGAAATTAAACTAGTGATTTAAATTGATCATGCATTTCAGTTATTGATTAATAGAAATTTGAAAAAGATATTTCCTAATGCTGGACTCGGACTTAAAACTTACCGCTTATGATTCAACCTCTGTGTAGTGCGAATCGCCTCGGTGTTCTCGGTGGTGAAATTGTTTTTTCAAATAGAACGCAGAGCAGGATTTTTCGTGGCTGAAGCCAACTCCTACGAGTGAAGAGTCGGGCTTAAACTTACCGTTTAAAGCTCTACAGCTTATGATTCAGCCTCTATGTAGCGAAGCGCCTCGGTGTTCTCTGTGGTGAAATTGTTTTTTCAAATAGAATGCAGAGCAGGATTTTTCGTGGCTGAAGCCAACTCCTACGAGTGAAGAGTCGGCCTTAAACTTACCACTTAAAACTTACGGCTTATAGCTTGGTTTCTTCTTCTATCACACTCACCATAAAGTACGGATTCAAATACTCATCTTTTGTGTTGTAAACAAGCGGGCTGCCATCAAGCTTAGTGACTTTTGCGCCGGCGATTTCGGCTATAGCGTGGCCTGCGCCGGTGTCCCATTCACAGGTTGGGCCTAGGCGTGGGTAAATATCGGCGCTGCCTTCGGCGACTAAGCACAGTTTTAGTGAACTGCCTTTTGAGACCATTTCAACCTCATCAAAGCGTTTTACAAACTCGGCTAAATCCGGTGATGGATGCGAGCGGCTGCCGACTACGCGGATAAGGCCTTTGTTTGCTTTGGTGGTGACTTTAAGCTCAATGCGCTCATCACCGCGGTCCTTAAATGCGCCGATTGCCTCTGCTGCCAGATAAGACACGCCTAGCGCAGGCGCATCTACTACCGCTAAGATAGGTTTGCCGTTTTCAATCAAGGCGATGTTAACGGTAAACTCACCGTTCTTTTTAATAAACTCTTTAGTGCCGTCGATTGGGTCAACCAGCCAATAGCGGGTCCACGTTTGGCGAATATCCCAGCTGATATCGGCACTTTCTTCACTTAATACTGGGATCTCTGGGGTTAAGTGGGCTAGGCCATTGGCAATCACTTTGTGAGCTGCAAGATCGGCGTCGGTTACAGGGCTTTCATCAGCTTTGTACTCAACGTTAAAATCCTTTTCGTAAATCCCCATAATAGCGCTGCCAGCTTGGCGGGCAAGGATCAGTATTTCTTCGAGCAGTTCCGTTTGGTTCATGACTTAACCTTTAATAATTTGCTGTTGTTTTAGATACGCTATCAGCTCTTGCACCGATTGGTCTAGGGTGTTTTTACTGGTATCTAAGATTATTTCCGGTGAATGGGGTATTTGGTAGTCTGAATCTATACCTGTGAAGTGTTTTATTTCACCTGCGCGGGCTTTTTTGTATAAGCCTTTTGGATCGCGGCTCTCGCATACGTCCAGAGGTGTGTCTAAAAACACTTCGATAAATTCACCGTCATCGACTAAGTTTCTTACCATATCGCGTTCCGCGCGAAATGGGGAAATAAATGCGGTGAGTACCAATAATCCAGCATCGACCATTAGTTTAGCGGTTTCACCAACGCGGCGAATATTTTCGATACGGTCTTCGTCGCTAAAGCCTAAATCTTTACACAAGCCGTGGCGTACGTTGTCGCCATCAAGCAGGTAGGTGTGAATACCTTGTTGATTGAGTGCGCTTTCAAGGGCGTTTGCTACGGTGCTTTTACCTGAGCCGGAAAAACCAGTGAACCATAAAATAGCCGGTTTATGGCTTTTGTGTTCGCTACGTTGTGCTTTAGTAATGGCATAGTTATGCCAAACAATGTTCTCATCCATTATAAAACTCTCTTATGAGTAAGCGCTGGCTTAAAATGGAAATACCAGCGGGATCAGGGTTAATACCGTTATTGAATAAATAATAGAAAGTGGTAAGCCCATTAATACATAGTCTTTTAAACGATAATTGCCGGCGCTATAAACCATCAGGTTAGTTTGATAACCAAATGGTGATATAAAGCTTGCAGATGCACCAAAGGCGACCGCCATAATAAACGGCAGCGGGTCAACATTAAAGCCCATTGCTAATGCATAAGCGACAGGGAATGATAGTGCCGCTGCGGCGTTATTGGTGATAAGTTCGGTGAACATTACTGTCATTACAAAAATCGCGATAAACGCGCCATAGGGGCCAAAATCACCGAGTACATAAAACAATGCTGCAGATATTTGTCCAGCTAGGCCGGTGCCTATCATCAGTTTTGCAAGGCCAATGGCGCTACCAACTACAGCGAGTAACTCAATAGGAAAACGGCGTTTTACTTCACTCAGCTTTATCGTTCCCGTGAGCATTAAGCCAATCAGCAATACTAATAAGCCTTTTACCAGTGGTACATAGCCAATAATACTCAGCCCAAGTACCGTTGCAAAGCTCGCTAATACTAAGTTAGATTGCTTGGGCGCTAAGTGAGTTTGTAAATCAAGCCCGGAAATATACACAAATTCGCGTTTTAAATTAGGCAGACTATAAAAGTCTTTACCTGGTGCGAGGATCAGTGAGTCTCCCGCTTGCAGCTGCACTTTACCAAGGCCACCTTGCAAGCGGTCATGGCCGCGACGAATAGCGATAACAGCGGCATGAAACTGTTCACGAAAACGCGCTTCTTTAACTGTTTTTCCTATAAATTTAGATGATTGGCTGACAACAACTTCAACGAGGTGCTCAACATCTTTTTGATGTTTATCGTGAACTATTTTTAGCCCGTCAAAGCGTGTTAGCAATGGCACTGATTTGATGTCACCGACAAACAGCAATACATCGCCCGCTTTAATCACTTGTTGCGGGGTCACTGCACAAATGCGTTTATCGCCGCGAATAATTTCCGCTAGGAATAAGTCTTTAAGTTCGCGCAGGCCATTTTCTTCTACGCTTTTACCAATTAGTTTTGAGCCTTCTTCTATTTTACCTTCGAGATAAAAAGGCACCACTTCTTGATCGTTTTTGCCGTTGTCTGGCAAATATTTTAGCATCACTAAAATAGTGATCAGGCCCACACTTAATGCGCCTAACCCGACTATGGTAAAGTCGAAAAAGCCTAGCGGTGCCATGCCTGCATCAACGGCAAAACCATTGACGATTAAATTTGTTGAAGTACCAATTAAGGTAATTGTGCCACCTAAAATAGCAGTATACGACAGCGGTAATAGTAGCTTTGAAGGTGAATGGTTTGGATTGTCTTTTATGGCAGTAATGAGCGATGCGACAACCGCTGTATTATTGGTAAATGAGGATAAAAACGCTGTAGAAAGTCCGAGCTTAGTGACTGAGCTGGTTAAACTTCCTTTTGATAATGACTGGGCAAGCTTTTGTACGAGTGTAGTTTTTTCAACCGCAATCGAAACCAGTACTAATAACACTAAGGTGATCAGTGATGGATTGGCGTAGTTGATCAGCATATCTTCAAGGTCGATTAACCCGCCTAGATATGCGGTGCCAATGGCGCCAACAAAAAGCCATGCTGGCTTTAGCCGCGTGCCAAACAGGCACCCGACTAAAGTTAGCATAATGCCTGTTAATACTAGCTGTTGATACATGCTTTATATGTCCTTAACAGGCAAAGTTGGTTATTTAAGCTTAGATATATCAAGCGCTTGCCAATGTGGGAAGTGCTTGCGTACTAACGCATTAAATTCAACTTCAAACTCACTAAAGTTACCCGTTTGTTGTTGCTTAGCAAGCACGTTTTCAATCATACCCGCCGCAACAGTTAAGTTAGATAAACGATCGATTAAAATAAACGCACCGGTTTCGTGATTGTTGTGATAAGCATCGGCCAAAATGGTTTCGGTCAATTCTAGGGTAACAATCGCGATTTCGTTTAACTGCAGGCTGTCTGCGCTGCCGTGTTCAAGGGTGTTCACATCAATGGTGTGATCAATCTTTTTCACGATAGCCGAAGTATTTTTACTGCCTAGCTTAAAGTTATAGCTTTTACCCAGTACCAGCGGCGCTTCGTGCATCCACACAAGCTTTGCTTGTACTTGGTTAGTAACAGTCGCTGTTGAATCAGCAGGAACGATCACGTCCCCTCGGCTAATATCAATTTCAGTGTTAAGCGTTAAAGTAATTGCTTGGCCAGCTTCGGCTGTGTCTAAGTTGCCGTCAAAGGTTACAATCTCTTTAATGCTTGAGGTTTTACCTGATGGCAATACTTTAATAGCATCACCAACGCGTAATTTTCCTGAGGTCAAAGTACCTTGGAAACCACGGAAGTTTAGGTTAGGGCGTACTACATACTGCACAGGGAAACGCGCTTCAAAGCCAGTGTCTGTTTCAGCTGCTGGTGAGTCTTCTAATAACTCAAGCAGTGGTTTATCTGTGTAATATGGTGTGTGCTCTGAGCGTGTTACTACGTTATCGCCTTTAAGCGCCGACATAGGCACAAACTTGATGTTAGATACGTTAAGTTGCTCGGCAAATTTTAAATAATCGGCTTTAATGCGCTCATAAACGGTTTCGTCAAAATCAACAATATCCATTTTATTCACGGCAACAACAAACTGTTTAATACCCAATGAATCACAGATAAAGCTGTGACGCTTAGTTTGTACTTGCACACCGTAGCGCGCATCAACAAGAATAATCGCTACATCACTGGTTGATGCACCAGTTACCATGTTGCGGGTGTATTGCTCATGCCCTGGAGTATCAGCAATAATGAATTTACGTTTAGCCGTTGAAAAATAACGGTACGCTACATCAATAGTTATGCCTTGCTCACGCTCAGCTTGTAAGCCGTCAACCAGTAGTGCTAAATCGAGCTCTTCACCGGCATTACCGACTTTTTCGTTATCTTTATGCAGTGCTGCTAACTGATCTTCATAAATTTGGTGGCTGTCGTGCAGTAGGCGGCCAATTAGGGTTGATTTACCGTCATCCACACTACCACAGGTCAGCATACGCAATAGGCTTTTGTCTTGTTGGCGAGCAAGGTAGGCGTCGATGCCAATTGCTTTTACTTCGTTAATTGTATCGCTAGTATTAATAGACATTAGAAATAGCCCTCACGTTTTTTCTTCTCCATTGAACCTGCTGAATCGTGGTCAATTACCCGACCTTCACGCTCTGATGAAGTCGATAGCAGCATTTCTTCGATAATCTCAGTCAGTGTACTGGCTGTTGATTCCACTGCACCGGTAAGTGGGTAACAACCTAAAGTACGAAAACGAACAGATTTCATCATGGGTACTTCGCCTTCTTTAAGCGGCATACGCTCATCATCAACCATGATCAAAGTACCATCACGCTCTACAACAGGGCGCTCTTTGGCTAAGTAAAGCGGAACCATATCGATGTTTTCTTGATAGATATATTGCCAAATATCAAGTTCAGTCCAGTTAGAAAGTGGGAATACACGGATGCTTTCGCCAGGGTTAACTTGACTGTTATAGGTATTCCAAAGCTCTGGACGTTGGTTTTTTGGATCCCATCTGTGGTGTTTATCACGGAATGAATAAACACGCTCTTTAGCGCGAGATTTTTCTTCGTCGCGGCGTGCACCACCAAACGCGGCATCAAAGCCGTATTTATCAAGCGCCTGTTTTAAGCCTTGGGTTTTCATGATATCGGTATGCTTACCAGAGCCATGAGTAAATGGGCTGATATCAATCGCTAAGCCTTCAGGATTTTTGTGGACGAGTAAGTCAAAACCGTACTCTTTTGCTAAGCGATCACGAAATTCGATCATTTCTTTAAACTTCCAGTTGGTATCAACGTGAAGCAGTGGAAACGGAATTTTACCTGGGTAAAACGCTTTACGCGCTAAATGTAAAAGTACCGATGAATCTTTACCTATAGAGTAAAGCATAACTGGGTTCTCAAACTCAGCAGCAACTTCGCGCATGATTTTGATACTTTCAGCTTCTAATTGCTGAAGGTGAGTTAAAGCCATTGTTAGTCGTCCTACTAAAATGATTAAAAGTTAAAATCTAAATAGTTTAAAGCTATGCCACGTCTGTAAGCGGTTGTGCAAAGCTACTAGTTTGGGCTTTTGTGCCAAACCAATGAAGTTCTTCATGTAATGAAGCAACTTCACCAATAATTAATAATGCCGGTGAAATAATGCTGTGACGCTCGATTAAATCGGCCAGCTCACCTAATTTACCGGTTACAACGCGTTGATTTTTGCGAGTACCGTTTTCAATAATTGCCACGGGTGTATCTGCACCACGACCATGTTTTAATAATTGTGCTTGAATATGGGGAGACTTAATTACACCCATATAAATTGCCAGAGTTTGGTTTGGTTTTGCCAGTGATTGCCAATCTAGTTCTTGACCGTCTTTTTTACAGTGACCAGTTACAAACTGTATGGCTTGTGCATGGTCACGGTGCGTTAGCGGAATACCCGCATAAGCGCTACAACCTGCGGCAGCAGTTATGCCAGGGACGATTTGGTAATTTACGTTATTAGCTGCCAGTACTTGAACTTCTTCACCACCACGGCCATAAATAAACGGGTCGCCACCTTTAATGCGGCACACTTTTTTACCTTGCTTGGCAAGGTCAACTAGCATTTGGTTAGTATCTTCTTGCACAACACTGTGATCGCCTAAGCGTTTACCCACACAAATTAAATCGGCATCGCGGCGTACTAGCTCCATAATTTCGTCAGAGACTAGAAAGTCATACACCACCACATCAGCTTGTTGCATTAGTTGCAGTGCTTTCAGTGTTAATAGCTCTGGATCTCCTGGACCTGCGCCAATTACGTATACTTCACCTTCAGGATCCAGTTTGCTATCGAGTAATTGTTCAAGCTGTACGCTTGCGGCAGCTGTATCACCCGTTTGTACTTTGCTGACGACAGATGAATCAAATACGCCTTCCCAAAATTGGCGACGATCAGCAAAACTCGTGAAGCGCTGTTTTACTTTGTCGCGAAAGCTGCCAACTAAACTTGCAAGCGGGCCGATGTGTTGTGGAATAAGCGTTTCTAACTTCTCGCGTAAGCGCCGTGCTAATACCGGCGCTGTGCCAGCACTTGAAATTGCAATAGTGATCGGGTCACGATCAACAATTGAAGGAAAAATAAAGGTGCATTTAGGTTGGTCATCCACCACGTTAACGAATACATTTCGTGCATTTGCGAGTTCAAATACGCTGTTATTTACGCCGTCATTGTCGGTTGCGGCAATGACCAGCATTTTTCCATCAAGATGTGATTCATCAAAAAAAGCGTCAATTAGAGTGACATCATTATTTTGTGCATGCTCTTTTAATTCATCACAAAACCAAGGTGCTACTAAAGTGACATCAGCGCGAGCTTTCAAAAATGCACGGCACTTACGTAACGCAACCTCTCCACCGCCAACAACCAATACAGGTTTATTGTCGAGCTTGGTAAAGATAGGTAAATATTGCATGTGTAGACCCTTGGAAAAAATTACAGCAAAGATGCTTTTCAGAAACTCAGAATATAGTGACGTAAGCTAAGTAAAAAATAATTAAAACCCAGTTAATATAACTAAAAGTTATATATGGTTGTTCGATTTGGCTTAAGCCTTAGTTAACAGGGGATTGCGCCGAGTTACAAGTACTATAATGACTATATATTGAGCTTAGAGTGTTTGGTTATTAGCTATAGCGAGAATAGTTAAATTTGGTACTATTGCTAATACATGAACTTACTTGGTGGATTTATGACAACGCAACTAACTGATGCGGCATTGGCCGTGCAATTAATGGATTTAACCAGTTTAAATAGTAATGATAGCGCGGCAACAATACAGGCCTTGGTGGCTAGTATTAAGCCCAACCTAGGTATTCCGGCTGCAGTGTGTGTTTATAGTGAGTTTGTTGATGACGCCAAGCTTGCTTTAGCTGAGCGCGAGCTTAGTTATGTAAAAGTCGCCACAGTAACTAACTTTCCCTCAGGCAACAGTGAGCTAAGTGAAGTAATTAATGAAACATTAATCGCAATAGAGCGTGGCGCAGATGAAATTGATTTGGTGTTACCGTATCAAGCCTTAATCGCGGGGGACGAAGCCACAGCACTAGAATATGTGCGTGCCAGTAAAGAGTGTTGTCCTGAACACGTACAATTAAAAGTAATTATAGAATCCGGCGAACTAAAAACAGCGCAGTTGATAACACTGGCGACAGAAATAGCAATTGCCGGTGGTGCTGACTTTGTTAAAACCAGCACCGGCAAAGTAGCTACAAATGCCACTCTTGAAGCAACCGAAGTGATGTTAAGTACGATTAAAAAGTCGCCGCGTGTAGTCGGTTTTAAAGCTGCAGGTGGCGTGAAAACGGTTATGGATGCAAGTAATTACTTACAGCTAGCGACTGATATTATGGGAGAAAGTTATTTGAATCCGTCAACATTTAGATTTGGTGCATCAAGCCTGTTAGCTGATGTATATGCGGTACTTAATGACGCGTCATAGTGAGCAAGAAAAATTACAACTTGAGCATGATGCAGGCAAGTTGTTCTTGCGTTGCTATGAACATCGCTTTGGTATTCCAATGCGCCATATTTGGCATAATCAGCCGAGTAAACCAGATATCAGTTGTTATCGTAATGAACAGAAGCTTGATATTGAAATAGCACATTTATATGCCAGCGAAACCGAAGCCATGGCAGTACTCGGCAGGCCTTTATCTATAAGCATGCAACGAGATCTTGCTGATATGGCAATGCAACCAAGTGAGCAGCGGCTGCACTGTGCACTGCAGCGGTTATTAGAACAAAAAGGAAAAAAGCATTATCAATCAGAGCAAACATGGCTGCTTATTCGTAACGCCAGCACCATTTGGCATAAAGCGGATTTTGACGCTGAGTTACAGAATATAACGATACCGCTTACCCATCCTTTTCAACAAATTTGGTTGCTTTGTGATTTTTATCAGGGCGAGCTGTTACAGCTGTTCTAAGTATTTAGATGGTATAGCAGCCAAGAATAAACTGGCTGCTAAATAACTTGATCTTTGGTTAGTTAATTTTAAACATACTACCTAAGCTCTCAAGCCCTGACTTATTGGTTTTAGCAATACATTGACTTTCATCGAGTGACTTTTTGGTTGCTTCGTCTGCAAGTCCCGACACTTTTAATTGTTTCTCTTGTTGGTATTCACGCAGTGCGATAACTGTTTGACGATCGTACTTAACATCTTCAGTTTCAAATTCTTCATAATCGGGTTGGTTTTTTAAATAACCTAAACAAACTAGATTCATGCGAGACATGGCTAAATCCATCTTTTCATAATGCGGCATTCTATGTGTAGGAACATCGACTTTTGCTACTGGAGCAACGGCTTTTGACTTGGCAGCCGTGGTCGTAAGCGGTGGTGGTGCTGTGTATCCAGGTGCAAGGGTATTATTACTGTTATAGCGATAGTAAGTGGCAGGGACTTTAGTTTGTAAAAACTCTACAGCTTTGATTATCACTTCGCGGAGCGCTTTTTCTTTAGGGGTGTTTGACCAGCCACTTAAATTACCACCGACCAATGCACCACCAAAATTAGTTGCCGCACTGGTAAAATCAAAATCTTTGCTACCTCCTTCGACGCTGGTGGCTGCTAAAATACGTGAGGTGCGAGTATCGATAAGGCGTAAATCAATCGCCATATGCGAGCCTGAAAAACCTGCCGATACTGAGCTAAACACATCACCTATAAAACCGCCAGTACCAACACTGGCACCTGAGCTGTCGTCATCAAATTCAGTTACCGCTGCTACCACAACTATTTCGGCTCCTTCAATTTCACCGTAAGCTGCCCCTGATGCTGCGCTAACACGACCCGAAGCCGCTAGATCTTGCTCAGATAACACTGCATCTAACGCTTGGCGTTCAAGTACGATAAAGCGATTGGTGCCTACCAAAGCTGTGGTGAGTTGGTCGGCCATGCCTTCACCTATTTCTTTTCGCCACCAATGAGAGTCATTCGATTTATCGGTAAAGCGTGCCACGGCAATACGCGCTTTTGGACCATTATATTGTTGTTGGGCGACTTCATTAATGTTTGGTGAATCTTGGTTTGAAGTGACCTTGGTCGAGGTACTTTGGCAAGCGCTAAGACTGCTAGCAACGAGGGTTGCCAACAGTACTTTTTTAGTTGTTGTGAGCATATGATTTTCCTTAATTAATGTGCCAAATAGAAACAGTGAAGGTTTTTATTCTACAAATTGTTTTAAAGTTAATTTAAAGAAATCATAAAGTTAAAAATAGTACTGAGGCGAACACTTTGGTCACACAGGCGAAGTTTTTGCATTCAGATTGGTTTTTTCTCTAAACTGCTTAGGCGAAACGTTATGCTTTGCCTTAAAGCAGCGAGCAAAGTAACTTTGTGAGCTAAAGCCGACTTTTTCAGCAATTAAACCTATGCTCAGATCGCTGTCGCTAAGTAACTTTTCAGCATACTCTAAACGAGTATTACGAATATAATCACTGGGAGTTAAATTGTAGAGTGCTTTCATTTTCAGTTGTAAGGCACGTGGGCTTAAATATAATCCTGCAGCGAATTCTTCAATACTAAACGCTTCGTTGTGATAGTTATCACGGATGATGTTTTTCAGGCGTTCGGTAAATTGGTAATCTTTACTTTGTGTAAGCTGCGGATCGAGTACCAGCGGCGGAGCATGAGCCGCAAGCTGCTTTGCTAAGTGCCGATTAAGGACTGCACGAATACTCAGTAACCCTTGTACTCTACTGAGCAGTAATTGCGGCTCAAATGGTTTACTTAAAAAATCATCTGCTAGTAAATCAAGGCCTTTTAGTCTGCTTTGTGTATCGGCTTTTGCTGACAATAATAACACCGGTATATGGCTGGTAATGTTATTTGTGCGTAGCGCATTAAGTAATTGATAACCGTCCATGCAAGGCATCATCACATCGCTGATCACTAGATCTGGCATTTCTGTTTGGCAGATGGCTAAGCCTTGTTCGCCGTTAATAGCACTTAAGCAGTGGTACTCAGTAGCAAACAAAGTCAGCAGTAGTTCGCGCATTTCGTCGTTATCTTCAACAATCAGTAGCTTTTGCGAATTGCTGGGGCGGGTTGCTTCATTTACTGATGCTGCTAGCGAAGTTGCGCCATGCTCTGCTTCAGTCAAAGGCAGAGATACAGTAAAACAACTGCCTTTACCTACTTCACTTGTTAGTGAAATCTGCCCGCCGTATTGCTCTAGCAATTGTTTAACTAAAGCAAGGCCAATTCCACTGCCGTTTTGATTTTGTGCTGCAACACGCGTAAAGCGTTCAAAAATAATGCCTTGTTGGTGTTTTTCGATGCCAATACCGGTGTCAACAATCGCGATATGAGCCATGTTATTATGCACTGATAAGCTAATCTCAACTTGACCGCCTGAGTGGGTATATTTGAGGGCATTACTAACTAAGTTGGTAATAATTGACGTTGCATGTTCTGGCTCAAGGGCTATGCAGCAAGAGCCTTGGCTGAGATCTGTCATTGTTACGTGAATACCTTTTTGTTCAAACAGCACCGTGAAGTCAGCAACCAGCTGCTTTATAAATGGTGCTAAAGGATAGGGCGAAACGTAATGTATAGCGCAGCTGGGGCGTTGGCTTAGCTGTAATAGTTGATTTATTAAGGTCAGCAAACGTAGGCTATTGCGTTTGATCATCGATAATTGTTTTTGGCTAGCTTGATCTTTATGGTTTAGCTGCAAGCTTTCAAGTGGCGCGAGTATTAAACTCAGAGGCGTTTTTAATTCATGGCTAATATTATCTAAAAATTGACTTTTTAAGCGATTCAGCTCACGGGCTTGTTTACTTGTTTGTTCGGCCAGCTTAGCGCGGTATAGCGAGGCCGCAATAAGCCAAATAATAACCCCCGTGAGAAGAACATAACCGGCATAGGCAAGGCGACTTTGCCACCACGGCGGCACCACCGTGAAATCGAGCATAGCTTTAGCATTACTCCACTGGCCATACTGATCTTTTACTTTTAGTTGCAGCTGATAGTCGCCTGCGGGCAGTTGCGGGTAGTTTATTTGTCGTTGTTGTGCGTTGGTATATAGAAATTGCTTATCAAAACCAGCGAGTTTGTATCCATATTGATATTGTTGAGGTGCCGACGGGCTATGTAATGCTGAGAACTTAAAGCCGATCACGCCGACACCTTTGTTAAAGGAGAGTGTTTGTATATAGCTAATAAATTTCGCGGCTTGAGTCTCGTGCTTAGTGTATGGGGCAGTGGCTATCGCTTGATTGTTAATTAGTAATTCGGTTAACACAGGCTCTGGAGTTGTAGCTGCCAGCTGTAGCTTAAGCGGATCAAATTGATTAAAGCCGTTGATCCCGCCAAAAAATAGTTCACCGTTCTGCGCTTGATAAGCCGCGCCGAGAATAAATGAATTATGTTGCACGCCATCACGGGGTAAAAAATGCTGCATATTTTCAGAGCTGGGCTGATAACGTGTTAAACCTTGGTTGCTTGCCAACCACAGGTAACCTTTGGCATCCTGTTTAATGGCAAAAATATTATCGTTTAGCAGGCCATCATGCTCGGTGATTCGGGTTATCTCTGCCGTTGTTTTATTCAGTTTATTTAAGCCTCCAAAAGTACCCACCCACAGTGTATTGTCATCTTGCAGATGAAGGGCGGTAACCATGTTATGACTTAAGCTATTTGGGTTTGTTTGATCGGCTTGATAATGGCTAAATTCATTGTTGTTGAGGGTGAGTTTATTTAAGCCGACTCGAGTACCAGCCCAAATTGCGTTAGCAACGTTATCGTAAACGAGGCTAAATACGGTGTTGTTCGATATACTATTGTGTTGTTCCGAGTGCTTAAAATGCTCAACGGTCAAGTTATCTGGGTTAAACAGACTTAAACCTTGATTGCTTCCCAACCATAAGTTGCCGTTCCGATCGCTGGTGATCGCATAAATGTTATTGCTGCTGAGCTGGTGGCTTTGCACTGTGAATGATGTAAAGTCATCGCTTTCGCGGTTATAACGCAATAAACCGCCACCATAGGTGCCAATCCAAATACGCTGCTGGCTATCTTCATGAAGGCTGAATATATTGTTGTTGGTAAGGTTGCTGGTATCGACGTGATAGCGCACAAAGCCGTCTTTTGTTTGTCTATTTAACCCGTTGCGGGTACCGACCCATAATTGCCCTTGCGAATCTTTAAGTAAGGCCCGGATAAAATCATGGCTAATACTGTTAGGGCCATCGCTGTGTTGTTGATGATTAAATTGATTTTGGCGCATATCGTAGCGTTGTAACCCATAACCATCAGTGCCTATCCACAGAATACCTTGCTGGTCTTGATACAAAGACAGTAAGTAATCATTAACAAGCCCATGACGTTGCTGTGGAAGGTGTTTAAATTGGCTAAAGCTTGTCAGAGTTGTTTGATAGTTGGGATTATAATATAAGCCTTGGCCGTAGCTGCTAAGCCAAAGATGCTCGTTATTATCGATTAAAATATCGCTTATCCATATACCATCTAGTTGTTTTATATCATTAAACTGTTCACTTTCTAAATCAAAGACACTAAGCCCTGTTTTACTGGCAATCAGTAGCTGCCCTTGTGGCGTGAGTTTTAGGCGCCATAGTTGCTTTTTACTTGCTGAAAAGTGGCTAAATTTAGCTGTTTTTGTATCAAATTTTATTAATCCTTCATTACTGGCCAGCCATAAATTTTGCTTAGCATCAATCACCATATCCTGAAAAATAATACTACCTTGGGTGTTTGGCGAGTAGGTAAAGTAGGCAGTTTCATGCTCGGCTACATTTAGGCGAGTTAAGTTACCATCTTCATGGCCTAACCATAAATTATTGTGTTGATCAGTAAGCATTGACCAAATGCGGTTATCTTTAATCGCTAATGGACTGTTACGGTTAAAATGAGTGAATGTACCGGTTTCTGTATTTAGGGCGTTTAGCCCTTGTGTAGCTGTAGAAAACCACAGCAGATTATTGTCAGTGGTAACACAGTCGGTGATCCAATTACTCGATAGACTTGGCTGGGTTGGATGAGACTTAAAGCGTTTAAATTCATAACCATCAAAACGGTTGAGCCCACCTTGGGTGGCGAACCAATGAAAACCACGGCGATCAGTTATGCTGCAAGTGACAGAGTTTTGCGTTAACCCCTGTTCATTAGAGAAGGAGTCTAAATGTAAAGACAGTGCCAGCGCGCTGTTATGAAATAGCCATAAAAAACCAATAATGGCCGGATAGATAGTTGTTTTTATTGTTAGCACGTGCTTCCTCGTGCGTAGTAATATCCCTTGAATTGAAACAATCATAAACTGCTTTTTAATCAATGTTAAGATGGATTTTTCAATCTAGTGATGAGATTTTGACTTATGGGCATCTTTTACACTTGTGTTAATGAATTGCGTAAGTATAATAGGCATCCACTTTGCAGGGGCGTAGTTCCAATTGGTAGAACAGCGGTCTCCAAAACCGATGGTTGGGAGTTCGAGTCTCTCCGCCCCTGCCATTTTATCCTGTTTGTGGGTAAAGTCTGAGGTTAAAAATCGGTTTAAATAAGTCTGTTTTTAAGTTTGGATTTTAATGGATTAACCCTGCCATAGTGTAGGGTTGTTGTGTCTGTAGTTAAGGTAATAATATTATGAGCACGAATGTAGAAACTCCATCAAGTGCGATGGATTCAGTAAAGTGGCTTGTGGCAATTGCGCTACTTGCAGGCGCAGTAGTTGGTAACTATATGTACGCAGATCAGTCTGTGTTATTACGTGCTATTGGTGTTGTTGTTGCTGTTGCCGCTGGTTTGGGGATTGCATCACAAACTGAAAAAGGGCGTACCTTCCTTGCTTTTGCAAAAGAAGCACGCATCGAAGTACGTAAAGTAGTGTGGCCTACGCGCCAAGAAACTACCCATACGACATTTATTGTAATGGTTGCAACTGCGATTATGGCACTTATCCTTTGGGGATTAGATGGCATTTTATTCCGCGCAGTAGGCTTTTTAACTGGATTGGAGATCTGATCCCATGTCGGATGAGAACAACGAAAAGAAACTACGTTGGTACGTAGTACAGGCTTTCTCAGGTTATGAGAAACGTGTTGCACAAACTATTCTTGAGCATATCAAGATCGAAGGTTTGGAAGATAGCTTTGGTGAAGTATTAGTACCTACTGAAGAAGTGGTTGAGATGCGCGCTGGTCAAAAGCGTAAATCTGAGCGCAAGTTCTTCCCAGGTTATGTACTTATCCAAATGGATATGAACGATAAAAGCTGGCACTTAGTAAATAGCACCGCGCGTGTTATGGGCTTCATCGGTGGTACGTCTGATCGTCCAGCACCAATTAGCGCTAAAGAAGCTGATCGTATTCTTAACCGCTTACAAGAAAACGCTGAAGCGCCTAAGCCCGCAACGTTATTTGAACCAGGTGAAGTGGTACGTGTTGTTGACGGCCCATTTGCTGATTTCAGTGGTGTGGTTGAAGCTGTTGACTATGAAAAGAGCCGCGTAAAAGTATCGGTACTTATCTTTGGTCGTTCTACTCCTGTTGAACTTGAATTTGGTCAAGTTGAGCAAGATAGATAAACAAATTAACTGATTTATACCAAAAAATATATTGTTTGGTATAAAGCTTGAAAAAGGCCGCTGATTAACTTATAATCAGCGGCCTTTTTGTATTCAAAGTAAGCATTTCTTGGTTTGTATACAGAAAAGTGAGAAACCAATTTTTAAACTGGGAAGCCGCTAGAGTACGCGTCCTCGCGCGCACAAGGCTAAGACCCACCTAATGAGGTATTTATAATGGCTAAGAAAGTTGAAGCTCTAATCAAGCTACAAGTTGCTGCTGGTATGGCTAACCCTAGTCCTCCAGTAGGTCCAGCACTAGGTCAACACGGTGTAAACATCATGGAATTCTGTAAAGCGTTCAACGCACGTACAGAATCTATCGAAAAAGGCGCTCCAGTTCCTGTAGTGATCTCTGTTTACGGCGACCGTTCATTTACGTTCGACATGAAAACGCCACCGGCTGCTTACTTACTTAAGAAAGCTGCAGGTATCAAATCTGGTTCAGGCCGTCCTAACACTGAAAAAGTAGGCACAGTAACTCGTGCTCAACTTGAAGAAATCGTTGAGACAAAGAAACCTGACCTTACAGCTTCTGATTTAGAAGCTGCGGTTCGCACTATCGCAGGTTCTGCGCGTGCGATGGGCTTGAACGTAGAGGACTAAGATAATGGCTAAATTAACTAAACGTATGCGTACTATCCGCGAAAAAGTGGAAGCGACTAAAGATTACGAAATCACCGAAGCAGTTGCTCTTTTAAAAGAGTTAGCGACAGCTAAATTCGTAGAAAGTGTTGACGTTGCTGTTAACCTTGGTATCGATGCTCGTAAATCTGACCAAAACGTTCGTGGTGCAACTGTACTACCTAACGGTACTGGTCGTGACGTTCGCGTTGCAGTGTTCACACAAGGCGCTAACGCAGAAGCTGCGAAAGAAGCTGGTGCTGAACTAGTAGGTATGGAAGATCTTGCTGAGCTAGTTAAGAAAGGCGAGATGAACTTTGACGTTGTTGTTGCATCACCAGACGCTATGCGTGTTGTTGGTCAACTAGGTCAAATCTTAGGCCCACGTGGTCTAATGCCAAACCCTAAAACTGGTACTGTAACACCTAACGTTGCAGAAGCAGTTAAAAATGCTAAAGCTGGTCAAGTGCGTTACCGCAATGACAAAAATGGTATCATCCATACTACTATTGGTAAGGTTGATTTCACAGTTGAGCAACTTCAACAAAACCTTGAGTCGCTAATTGTTGCGCTTAAGAAGGCTAAGCCTTCACAAGCAAAAGGTGTTTACGTTAAGAAAGTAACCATCTCTACAACAATGGGCGCAGGTGTTTCTGTTGACCAAAGCACTTTAACAACAACTGTTGTTTAATTGAGTGTTTACATGGCGTGAAATTTATACTATAATTTTGCGCCATTTTGTTGAGAAATTTTGTTTTCTCAACAAGTAAAGAATTCGGGTTGAAGTCCATAATTTCGGTGCGCCTTCGGGCAAAACGATAAATTGGGCTTCCGTCCAAGACCGTAGGTGGCTTCGGCCTTAATATTCACCTACGTAGACGGTGTGAATCCCCAGATAGATTTTTCCTAATCTTCTGGCTCTCGCCGTAAAAAGCATCTCTATCTTGTTTGGTAGGGAAGAGTAGAACAGGGAAGCCGATGTACGGTAACCCATTAAACCAGGAGTAACACCCATGGCTTTAAATCTTCAAGGCAAAAAAGCAATTGTTGCTGAAGTCAACGAAGCAGCCAATGGTGCTCTATCTGCAGTTGTTGCAGATTCTCGTGGTGTAACAGTTGGCGCAATCACTGCCCTTCGTAAAGAAGCTCGTGCAAATGGTGTTTGGATGAAAGTTGTCCGTAACACTTTAGCAAAACGTGCTCTTGAAGGAACACAGTTTGAGTGCCTTTCTGATTCATTTGTTGGTCCAAGCTTAATCGCTTTCTCATCAGAGCACCCAGGTGCTGCTGCGCGTATCTTTTCTGCTTTTGCAAAGAAGAACGAGAAATTTGAGCTTAAAACGGCCGCTTTTGAAGGAAATGTTGTTGATGCAGCAATGCTTGCTACATTACCTACATACGACGAAGCTGTTGCACGCTTAATGAGCGCTATGAAAGAAGCGTCTGCTGGCAAATTGTGTAAAACAATTGAAGCAGTACGTGTACAGAAAGAAGAGCAAGCTGCTTAATTTTAAGCTGTTTAATCAATCTTTCGGTGTAAAATTTTTTTGGACCTAGAGTCCGTTAATTATTAGGAAATTTGTAATGTCTGTAACTAAAGACCAAATCCTTGACGCAATTGCTGAAATGTCAGTAATGGACGTTGTTGCTCTTGTTGAAGCAATGGAAGAAAAATTCGGCGTAACTGCTGCAGCTGCTATGGTAGCAGGTCCTGCTGCTGAAGCTGCTGAAGAGAAAACAGAATTTGACGTAATCCTTACTGGCGCTGGCGCTAATAAAGTTGCGGCAATCAAAGCTGTTCGTAGCGCAACTGGCCTAGGCCTTAAAGAAGCGAAAGCTCTTGTTGAAGCTGCTCCTACACCTGTTAAAGAAGGTGTATCTAAAGAAGAAGCTGAAGCTCTTGCTAAAGACCTTACTGAAGCTGGTGCTGAAGTTGAGGTTAAGTAATTTAGCTTTTGCTAAGTTCGCTGTCTGAGAAATCAGGCAAGGGCTGGTGATTATTTAATCACCGGCCTTTTTGCGCTATAGAGCGATGTATTCCTATAGCTCAAATAAAATCTAATTTTCTCTTTACTTTCAACGCTTTATAGTTTGCTAGTGTTAAAGTGGGAGCTAATTGGAACAACAATTAAATGTTGTACAATCTTGGCTTAGATGCCAGTTAAGTCTGTTCTTACAAGAACAGGTCGGGTCAAAGATCAGCAAGCTGAGGAACCCCATGGCTTACTCTTATTCTGAAAAGAAACGTATCCGTAAGGATTTTGGTAAACGTCCACAAGTTTTGGATATACCTTTCTTACTGTCAACGCAGTTAGAATCGTTTAAAAAATTCTTAGTGCCGGACGCTGATGGCGATCATGGTTTGGAAGCTGCCTTCCGTTCTGTGTTCCCAATCAAAAGCTACTCGGGAAATTCTGAGCTTCAATACGTAAGTTATCGTATTGGTGAGCCAGTTTTCGATGTAAAAGAATGTCAAATTCGCGGTGTGACTTATTCTGCTCCACTTCGCGTAAAACTACGCCTTGTGGTGATGGATAAAGAAGCGCCAGGCACAGTTAAAGACATTAAAGAGCAAGAAGTTTACATGGGCGAAATTCCGCTCATGACCGATACCGGTACTTTTGTAATCAATGGTACAGAGCGTGTTATCGTTTCTCAGCTACACCGTAGCCCTGGTGTATTCTTTGATAACGACCGCGGTAAAACTCACTCATCAGGTAAAGTGCTTTATAACGCACGTGTTATCCCATACCGTGGTTCATGGTTAGATTTTGAGTTTGATGCAAAAGATAACTTATATGTACGTATTGACCGTCGTCGTAAATTACCGGCGTCAATCATGTTGCGTGCACTTGAGTACACGACAGAAGAGATCTTAAACATCTTCTTCGAAACCACTGCGTTTGAAGTAACTGACGGTAAAGTTCTTATGGAACTTGTGCCATCACGTTTACGTGGTGAAACCGCTGCCTTTGATATAAAAAGTGAAGACGGTGAAGTGTTCGTTGAGTCTGGCCGTCGTGTAACAGCGCGTCATATCAAGAGCATTGAGAAAAAAGGCATTAGCCATTTAGAAGTACCCCATGAGTATATCATTGGCCGTGTAATTGCTAGAAACTACGTTGATGAGTCAACGGGTGAAGTGATTGCAAACGCGAATGATGAATTAACTTTAGAGTTAATGGCTGAATTGGTTAAAGCAGGTCACACTAAAATTGATACTCTATATATCAATGAAGTGGACAGCGGTGCATATATTTCTGATACTTTACGTATTGATTCAAGCACTAACCGCTTAGAAGCACTAGTAGAAATTTATCGCATGATGCGCCCAGGCGAGCCACCGACGAAAGACGCGGCTGAAGCCTTATTTGAGAACTTGTTCTTCTCTGAAGAACGTTATGACTTATCTACTGTAGGTCGTATGAAGTTCAATAGCCGTGTTGGTTATGACACTGACACAGGCCCAGGCACATTAAGCAAAGAAGACATCGTGTCTGTTATGAAAGTATTAATTTCTATTCGTAACGGTCAAGGCGATGTTGATGATATCGACCACTTAGGCAACCGTCGTATTCGTAGTGTTGGCGAAATGGCTGAGAATCAGTTCCGTGTAGGTTTAGTACGTGTAGAGCGTGCGGTACGTGAGCGTTTAAGCTTAGGTGACCTAGATGCGATCATGCCACAAGATCTTATTAACGCTAAGCCTATTTCGGCAGCAGTTAAAGAGTTCTTTGGTTCGTCTCAGTTATCACAGTTCATGGACCAAAATAACCCGCTATCAGAAGTGACGCACAAACGTCGTATTTCTGCATTAGGGCCGGGTGGTCTTACACGTGAACGCGCTGGCTTTGAAGTACGTGACGTTCACGTAACTCACTATGGTCGCGTATGTCCAATCGAGACTCCTGAGGGTCCAAACATCGGTCTAATTAACTCATTGTCTACGTACGCACGTACCAATGACTATGGTTTCTTAGAAACACCTTACCGCAAAGTGGTAGACGGTGTAGTAACTGATGAAGTTGATTACTTATCAGCCATTGAAGAAGGTCAGTTTGTTATCGCACAGGCGAACTCAAACTTAACTGAAACCAATGAGTTTGTTGATGAATTAATCCCATGTCGTCACAAAGGTGAATCTACCTTTATGGGTCGCATGGACCAGCAATATATGGATGTATCACCACAACAGGTGATCTCTGTAGCGGCAGCACTTATCCCGTTCCTAGAACACGATGATGCTAACCGTGCATTGATGGGTTCAAACATGCAACGTCAAGCAGTACCAACATTGAAAGCGGACAAACCGTTAGTAGGTACTGGTATTGAGTTAACACTAGCGAAAGATTCTGGTGTAACGATTGTTGCTAAACGTGGTGGTGAAGTAATGTATGCTGACGCAAGTCGCATCGTTGTTAATGTACATGAAGAAGAACGCATCCCTGGTGAAGCGGGCATCGACATCTACAACTTAACCAAATACACACGTTCTAACCAAAACACATGTATTAACCAAAAACCAACTTGTATGGTTGGCGAACCGGTTACTCGTGGTGACGTGTTAGCAGATGGTCCTTCGACTGACTTAGGTGACTTAGCCCTTGGTCAAAACTTGCGCGTGGCATTCATGCCATGGAACGGTTATAACTTCGAGGATTCAATCTTACTATCAGAGCGCGTAGTTGAAGAAGATCGTCTAACGACTATCCATATTCAAGAACTACAGTGTGTTGCCCGTGATACTAAGTTAGGTCCTGAAGAGATCACTGCAGATATCCCGAATGTGGGTGAATCTGCACTAGGCAAGCTTGATGAATCAGGTGTTGTTTATATCGGTGCTGAAGTTAAAGGCGGCGATATCCTAGTAGGTAAAGTGACTCCGAAAGGCGAAACGCAATTAACTCCTGAAGAGAAGCTACTACGAGCTATCTTTGGTGAGAAAGCGTCTGACGTTAAAGACAGCTCATTACGTGTACCAAACTCTGTAACAGGTACTGTAATTGACGTGCAAGTCTTCACCCGTGATGGTGTTGAAAAAGACAAGCGCGCGCTAGAAGTTGAAGAAATGCAACTTCGTGACGCGAAAAAAGACTTTAACGAAGAATTCCGTATTCTTGAAGCAGGCGTGTTAGA
This sequence comes from Pseudoalteromonas sp. SG43-7, assembly GCF_014164295.1. Classification (NCBI taxonomy): domain Bacteria; kingdom Pseudomonadati; phylum Pseudomonadota; class Gammaproteobacteria; order Alteromonadales; family Pseudoalteromonadaceae; genus Pseudoalteromonas; species Pseudoalteromonas sp. SG43-7. The sequence goes on along the minus strand of NZ_JACJEY010000046.1, from coordinate 9,071 downwards.
TCGTGCTCGTAAGTTACTTATCGCAGCCGGTCAAGATGAAGATAGATTAGCGTCATTGAATGCTGAGAAGCTACTAACTCAAAGCCTTGCTGAAGAAGATAAGCAAGCTGAACTTGAGCAACTAGCAGCCCAGTACGATGAGCTAAAAGCTGAATACGATAAAAAGTTTGAAAACAAACGTCGTAAAATTACCCAAGGTGATGACTTAGCACCAGGCGTACTTAAGATTGTTAAAGTATACCTAGCTGTTAAACGTCGTATCCAACCAGGTGATAAAATGGCGGGTCGTCACGGTAACAAAGGTGTTATCTCGACTATCGTACCAGTAGAAGATATGCCATACGATGATAAAGGTCGTACTGTTGATATCGTACTTAACCCGCTGGGTGTACCATCACGTATGAACATCGGTCAGATCCTTGAAACACATATGGGTCTAGCTGCTCGTGGTATTGGTGAGCGTATTGAAGAAATGATGAAAGAACAACGTGAGCTTCATGAGCTACGTGACTTCATCAAGCAAGCATACGAAATTGGTGAATCTCGTCAGTTCGTAGACATTGCTAGCTTCACAGATGACGAAATTCGTCGTTTGGCTGAAAACTTAAAAGGTGGTTTACCAATCGCTACTCCTGCATTTGATGGCGCGAAAGAAAGCGAAATCAAAGACATGCTTGAGCTAGCTGGCTACCCTCGTAGTGGTCAGGTTACACTTTATGATGGCCGTACTGGCGATCAGTTTGAACGTCAAGTAACTGTTGGTTACATGTACATGCTGAAACTGAATCACTTAGTTGATGACAAAATGCATGCGCGTTCTACTGGTTCTTATAGCCTTGTTACTCAGCAGCCGCTGGGTGGTAAAGCACAGTTCGGTGGCCAGCGTTTCGGTGAGATGGAAGTATGGGCACTAGAAGCATACGGTGCCGCTTACACTCTACAAGAAATGTTAACAGTGAAATCGGATGACGTGAACGGTCGTACTAAGATGTATAAAAACATCGTTGATGGTAACCATAAAATGGAACCAGGTATGCCAGAATCGTTCAACGTATTGTTGAAAGAAATCCGCTCACTGGGTATCAACATCGAGTTGGAAGAAAATTAAGCCAATTAGATGCTGCAGCTAGCCTGCAGCATCTGTTACGGCCGAATAGAATGTAGGGACGAAATCATCCGTCCTCAAGATTAACTCCGACAGGAGAGCTAAGGTGAAAGACTTACTTAAGTTTCTGAAGCAACAAAATAAGACCGAAGAATTCGATGCAATTCGCATTGGTCTTGCTTCACCAGACATGGTTCGTTCATGGTCATACGGTGAAGTAAAGAAACCTGAGACTATTAACTACCGTACTTTCAAGCCTGAGCGCGATGGCTTATTCTGTGCCCGTATTTTCGGTCCAGTGAAAGATTATGAATGCTTATGTGGTAAATATAAGCGTCTTAAACACCGTGGTGTGATCTGTGAAAAGTGTGGCGTTGAAGTAACACTCACTAAAGTGCGTCGCGATCGTATGGGTCACATCGACCTTGCGAGCCCAGTTGCACATATATGGTTTTTAAAATCATTACCGTCACGTATTGGCTTAATGCTTGATATGACGCTTCGTGATATTGAACGTGTTCTTTACTTCGAATCATTCGTAGTAACTGAGCCTGGCATGACGACGCTTGAGCGTAGTCAGCTATTAGGTGAAGAAGAATACCTAGATGCACTAGAAGAGCACGGTGATGAGTTTGAAGCGAAGATGGGTGCTGAAGCAGTATTAGACTTGCTTCGTGAACTCGATCTTGCGCAATTAATTGCTGAAATGCGTGAAGAGTTACCAACAATTAACTCTGAAACTAAGCGTAAGAAGATCACTAAACGTCTTAAATTAATGGAATCGTTCCACCAGTCAGGTAATAACCCTGAGTGGATGATCATGACAGTACTTCCAGTATTGCCACCTGATCTACGTCCATTAGTACCACTTGATGGTGGCCGTTTTGCGACTTCTGATCTAAATGACCTTTACCGTCGTGTTATTAACCGTAATAACCGTCTTAAACGTCTACTAGATTTAGCTGCACCGGATATTATCGTACGCAACGAAAAACGTATGTTACAAGAAGCGGTTGATGCGCTACTTGATAACGGTCGTCGTGGTCGTGCAATTACAGGTTCTAACAAGCGTCCGCTTAAATCTCTTGCTGATATGATCAAGGGTAAGCAAGGTCGTTTCCGTCAGAACTTACTTGGTAAGCGTGTAGATTATTCAGGCCGTTCTGTAATCACAGTTGGTCCTACACTTAAGCTTCACCAATGTGGTCTTCCTAAGAAGATGGCACTTGAGCTATTCAAACCATTTATCTATGGCAAACTAGAGCGTCGCGGCATGGCTACGACAATCAAAGCTGCTAAGAAAATGGTAGAGCGTGAAGTTCCGGAAGTATGGGATGTATTAGACGAAGTAATTCGTGAACATCCAGTATTACTTAACCGTGCACCAACACTTCACCGTTTGGGTATCCAAGCGTTTGAACCTGTGCTTATTGAAGGTAAAGCAATCCATTTGCATCCATTAGTATGTGCGGCCTACAACGCCGACTTCGATGGTGACCAAATGGCGGTACACGTACCGCTAACGATTGAAGCGCAGCTTGAAGCTCGTGCATTGATGATGTCAACAAACAACATCCTATCTCCTGCGAATGGTGAGCCAATCATCGTTCCATCACAGGACGTTGTATTGGGTCTATATTATATGACCCGTGACCGCATCAACGCGAAAGGCGAAGGCGCGATCTTAAAAGATCCAAAAGAAGCAGAAAAAGCATACCGCAGCGGTAATGCAGACCTTCACGCTCGCGTGAAAGTACGTATTAGCGAATCAGTTAAAAACGAAAATGGTGTAGTAGAAGACACTGTAACTGTTATCGATACAACTGTTGGTCGTGCAATTTTGTCTCTTATTTTACCAAAAGGCATGCCGTTTTCGTCAATCAATCAGGCCCTAGGTAAGAAACAAATTTCTGGCTTATTAAACGAGTGTTACCGTCGTCTTGGTCTTAAAGATACAGTTATCTTTGCTGACCAAGTTATGTATACCGGTTTCCACTACGCAATGAAGTCAGGTGTTTCAATCGGTATCGATGACTTAGTTATCCCACCGATAAAAGCATCAATTATCGAAGCAGCTGAAGCTGAAGTAACTGAAATCAACCAACAATTCCAATCAGGTCTTGTAACGGCTGGTGAAAAGTACAATAAAGTTATCGATATCTGGTCACGTGTAAATGAAAACTTATCACGTGAAATGATGGCCAACTTGTCAAAAGACACGGTTATCAATGCCCAAGGTGAAGAAGAAGAGCAACCGTCATTTAACTCAGTGTTTATGATGGCCGACTCTGGTGCTCGTGGTAGTGCCGCTCAGATCCGTCAGCTAGCAGGTATGCGTGGTCTAATGGCACGTCCAGATGGTTCAATCATCGAGACGCCAATCACCGCTAACTTCCGTGAAGGTCTAAACGTACTTCAGTACTTCATCTCAACGCATGGTGCGCGTAAAGGTCTTGCCGATACAGCACTGAAAACAGCGAACTCGGGTTACCTAACGCGTCGTCTAGTAGACGTTGCACAAGATTTGGTAATCAACGAAGACGATTGTGGCACAGAAGATGGCTTAACAATGAAACCGCTTATTGAAGGTGGTGACGTTGTAGAAGCACTTCGCGAACGTGTACTTGGTCGTGTTGTTGCTGAAGATATTGTGATCCCTGGTACTAATACAGTACTTGTAGAGCGTAATATCATGCTTGACGAAAAACTGTGTGATCTTTTAGAAGAGCACTCAGTAGATGAGGTTCGCGTACGTTCAGTTATCACCTGTGATAACGACTTTGGTGTATGTGCTAAGTGTTACGGTCGTGACCTTGCACGTGGTCATATCATCAACGCGGGTGAATCAGTAGGTGTTATCGCGGCACAATCAATCGGTGAGCCGGGTACACAGCTTACGATGCGTACTTTCCACATCGGTGGTGCAGCATCAAGAGCATCTGCTGAAAACAATGTACAAGTTAAAACTAACGGTACATTGAAGCTTCATAACGCAAAATATGTATTAAACACTGACGGTAAGATTGTTATTACCTCTCGTTCTACTGAAATCACTATCATCGATAGCCATGGTCGTGAGAAAGAGCGTTATAAAGTACCTTACGGTGCGGTATTAACAGTACAAGACAATACGGAAGTTCAAGGTAACGACATCGTTGCTACTTGGGACCCGCATAGTCACCCAATCGTTCTTGAGCATAAGTCAAAAGTATCGTTCAGCGATATCGATGACTCAAACACTGAAGCACAGACTGATGAACTAACTGGTTTAACCCGTGTAGTTGTTAAAGATCTTGCTAAGATAAATGCGAAAGAGCCGAAGCTTATCATCGAAAGTGAAGAGCGCGGTCTGCAAGAAACTCGTCTTCCTTCATACACTACGATTGAAGTAACAGACGGTGTAACGGCAAACCCAGGTGACGTGTTAGCACGTATTCCGCAGGAAGGTTCGAAAACTCGTGATATCACGGGTGGTCTACCACGCGTAGCCGACTTATTTGAAGCGCGTAAACCGAAAGAGCCAGCTATCTTAGCTGAGATCACCGGTACGATTAGCTTCGGTAAAGAGACTAAAGGTAAGAAGCGTTTAGTTATTACTCCAGCTGAAGGCGATCATTACGAAGAAATGATCCCTAAGTGGCGTCAACTTAACGTGTTTGAGGGTGAGCAAGTGTCTAAAGGTGAAGTTATCGCCGATGGTCCTGAATCACCACATGACATCTTACGCCTACGTGGTGTGACTCATGTTGCTAACTATATCGTTAACGAAGTGCAAGAGGTTTACCGTTTGCAAGGCGTTAAGATCAATGACAAGCACATTGAAACAATTATCCGTCAAATGATCCGTAAGTGTACGATCCTTGACGGCGGCCATAGTGAATTCTTAGCCGGTGAGCAAATTGAAGTGGCACGCGTTAATATCGCAAACCGCGACTTAGAAGCTCAAGGCAAGTTACCTGCTAAATATGAAATCCAATTAATGGGTATCACTAAAGCATCACTAGCCACAGAATCTTTCATCTCGGCAGCCTCGTTCCAGGAGACAACTCGTGTCCTAACTGAAGCCGCTGTAAATGGTAAGAGCGATGAACTTCGCGGTCTGAAAGAAAACGTAATTGTGGGTCGTTTGATCCCAGCCGGTACCGGTTTTGCGTATCATCAAGAACGTATGGCTCGTCGTAAGCAGAGCAAAGTTGTAGTTGAAGAGCAAACAGTAAGTGCAGAAGAGGCAACTCAAGCGCTAACTGATGCTTTAAACGCGGATTTATCTGGAAATCAATAAATCTAACTTAATCAATAGATTAGGTTTTTGCAAGGCAGTTATCTACTGCCTTGCTAACGGTTTAGGTTGACAGCTCAATCTTTGCTCATTAAAATTCCGCCACCCATTTACCTGCACGTTTGGTACGAGCTTGTAAATAAAGGGCGGATTTTTTTATTTTTTTCAGTAGTAATTTTAATTTCAGGAGCTATTTAAATGGCAACTATTAACCAGCTAGTGCGTAAGCCACGTCGTAGCAAGGTTACGAAAAGTAACTCAGCTGCGCTTAAAGCGTGTCCGCAAAAGCGCGGTGTATGTACTCGCGTATATACAACTACACCTAAGAAACCAAACTCGGCGTTACGTAAAGTAGCTCGTGTACGTTTAACTAACGGTTTCGAAGTAACTTCATACATTGGTGGTGAAGGTCATAACCTTCAAGAGCATAGTGTAATCCTAATCCGTGGTGGTCGTGTTAAAGATTTACCAGGTGTGCGTTTTCACACTGTTCGTGGTGCACTTGACTGTGCAGGCGTTAGCGACCGTCGTCAAGCTCGTTCTAAATACGGTGCAAAACGCCCTAAAGGCTAATTGTATTCCGTTAGTAAGGCCAAGCACTAAATATTTTTAATTATTGTTTTGGGTGATTGACTCGAAAGAGCAAACCTGAATAAACCGGAGATACAAAATGCCTAGAAGACGCGTAATAGGTCAACGTAAAATTCTTCCAGATCCTAAGTTCGGATCGGAACTTCTTGCAAAATTCGTTAACATCGTAATGTTAGACGGCAAGAAATCTACTGCTGAAAAAATCGTTTACGGTGCGCTAGATGTGGCTGCTGAGAAATCAGGCAAATCGCACCTTGAAATCTTTGAAACTGCACTTGAAAACATCCGTCCACAGGTTGAGGTTAAATCTCGCCGTGTTGGTGGTTCAACGTATCAAGTACCAGTAGAAGTACGTCCAGTACGTCGCAACGCATTAGGTATGCGTTGGTTAGTAGACGCTGCACGTAAGCGTGGCGAGAAATCTATGGGCTTACGTTTAGCTCAAGAACTTGTTGACGCTGCTGACAACAAAGGCACTGCGGTTAAGAAACGTGAAGACGTTCACCGTATGGCTGAAGCGAATAAAGCATTCGCACATTACCGTTGGTAATCTGTCCTTAACCTTTAAGAGGATTTTATGGCACGTACAACTCCACTTGAGCGCTATCGCAATATCGGTATTGTTGCTCACGTAGATGCAGGCAAAACCACCACAACAGAACGTGTTCTGTTCTACACAGGTCTTTCTCATAAGATCGGTGAAGTACATGATGGCGCCGCAACTATGGACTGGATGGAGCAGGAACAAGAGCGTGGTATCACAATCACTTCTGCTGCAACAACGTGTTTCTGGAAAGGGATGGACGCGCAATTTGACGCTCATCGTATCAATATCATTGATACTCCAGGGCACGTGGATTTCACTATTGAAGTAGAACGTTCTTTACGTGTACTTGATGGTGCGGTAGTTGTGCTTTGTGCTTCATCTGGTGTACAGCCGCAAACTGAGACAGTTTGGCGTCAAGCGAACAAATACGAAGTTCCGAGAATGATCTTCGTAAATAAAATGGATCGCACTGGCGCTGACTTCTTAACGGTTGTTGGCCAGGTGAAATCTCGTCTTGGAGCAACGCCTGTTCCAATTCAGCTACCAGTAGGCGCTGAAGACGACTTTAAAGGTGTTATTGACCTCATAAAAATGAAAATGATTAACTGGAATGATGAAGACCAGGGAATGACTTTCACCTATGAGGCAATACCGGCAGAACTTCAAGATTTAGCTGAAGAATGGCGCTCGAACTTAGTTGAAAGCGCTGCTGAAGCATCTGAAGAACTAATGGATAAGTATTTGGAAGGTGAAGACCTGAGCGAAGCAGAAATTAAAAATGCTTTGCGTCAGCGTACATTGGCTAACGAAATCGTCCCAGTTACATGTGGTAGTGCATTTAAAAATAAAGGCGTTCAAGCTGTGCTTGATGGCGTTATTGAATATATGCCTGCACCAACACAAGTGAAACAAATTCAAGGTATCCTTGAAGATGGTACTGAGGAAGAACGTCCAGCTAATGACAACGCACCGTTTGCTGCACTTGCTTTTAAAATTGCAACAGACCCGTTCGTTGGTACTTTAACTTTCTTCCGTGTTTACTCTGGTACTGTTAAACAGGGTGACGCGGTATACAACCCAGTAAAATGTAAGCGTGAGCGTCTTGGCCGTATCGTTCAGATGCATTCAAACTCACGTGAAGAGATCAAAGAAGTCTACGCAGGTGATATTGCGGCGGCTATTGGTCTCAAAGACGTAACAACAGGTGAAACACTGTGTGATCCGAATTCTATTATTACGCTTGAGCGTATGGAATTCCCTGAACCAGTTATCTCTGTTGCGGTTGAGCCTCGCACAATCGCTGACCAAGATAAGATGGGTATCGCGCTAGGTAAACTAGCGGCAGAAGATCCGTCTTTTCGCGTACAAACTGACGAAGAATCAGGCCAGACTATTATTTCTGGTATGGGTGAACTTCACCTTGATATCATTGTCGACCGTATGAAACGTGAATTCAGTGTTGAATGTAACGTTGGTAAGCCGCAGGTTTCTTACCGTGAAGCTATTCGTTCAACTGTTAAAGTTGAAGGTAAATTCATACGTCAATCAGGTGGACGTGGTCAATATGGTCATGTCTGGCTTAAACTTGAACCGATGGATATTTCGGATGATGAAGCCCCAATTTACGAGTTCGTTAACGAAACCGTAGGTGGCTCAGTTCCAAAAGAATACATCCCTGCGGTAGATAAAGGCATCCAAGAGCAAATGTCTCAAGGTGTGCTGGCAGGCTACCCATTACTTGGTGTGAAAGCGACTTTATATGATGGTTCATTCCATGATGTAGATTCGAATGAAATGGCATTTAAAATAGCGGGTTCACTGGCAATGAAACAAGGTGCGCTACAAGCAGACCCTGTACTATTAGAGCCAATGATGAAGGTTGAAGTACTCACTCCTGAAGCAAACATGGGTGATGTAGTTGGTGACTTAAACCGTCGCCGCGGTATGATCGAAGGCATGGAAGATGCGCTAGGTGGACTTAAATTAATTAACGCCCAGGTTCCGCTTTCTGAAATGTTTGGTTATGCTACTGATCTACGATCTGCAACACAAGGCCGTGCCTCATACTCTATGGAGTTTTTGAAGTACGCTGAAGCCTCGAAACATGTTGCGGACACAATAATTACAGCTCGCGCTGTTAAGTAATTTTTAGCTCGGTTTGGTCCACAGTGGACTGAACCTTTAATTTCTTTATAGGAATTTTTTAAGATGGCAAAAGCAAAGTTTGAACGCGTAAAACCGCATGTAAACGTAGGTACAATCGGCCACGTTGACCACGGTAAAACTACCCTAACTGCAGCAATCACTAACGTACTTGCAAAAGTATACGGCGGTGTTGCTAAAGATTTCGCATCAATTGATAACGCTCCTGAAGAGCGCGAGCGCGGTATCACAATCTCAACTTCACACGTTGAGTACGATACTCCTACTCGTCACTACGCACACGTAGATTGTCCTGGACACGCCGATTATGTTAAAAACATGATCACTGGTGCTGCTCAAATGGACGGCGCTATCCTTGTTGTTGCTGCGACTGATGGCCCTATGCC
>NZ_JACJEY010000045.1:0-39321 GCF_014164295.1 Pseudoalteromonas sp. SG43-7 | reverse complement strand
CCGCTTACCGCTTACCGCTTACCGCTTCAATCCCTATTAAACTGCAGCTCACATAATTTTTGATAAAGTGGATTACTCGCTAGCAATTGTTGATGAGTACCTGTTGCGATTATCTCTCCGTGCTCCATTACCACTATCATATCAGCATGTTTTACTGTGGCGAGGCGGTGGGCAATGATAAGCGTAGTACGGTTTTGCATTAAATGTTCAAGCGCAGCTTGTACATGATGCTCACTTTGCGCATCTAAAGCGCTGGTTGCTTCATCGAGTAACAGTATTTCTGGGTCTTTTAATATCGCTCTTGCTAATACAATTCGTTGTTTTTGGCCGCCTGATAAGCGCACCCCTTGCTCGCCTAAAAAGCTCTCGTAGCCGTTAGGTAATTGTGCAATAAATTCATCCGCGTGAGCATGCTTAGCGGCAGCATATACTTGTTCGTCGCTTGCATCTGGGTTGCCATAACGAATGTTATGCATCACATCAGAGCTAAATAAAATCGGGTTTTGTGCCACCATGCCCATGCTGTTTCTGAGCGTATTAAGGGATAGATCTTTGATATTAATATTATGAAACTTAATGTCGCCACCTGCAGGGTCATAAAAGCGTTGTAGTAATTCAAATAACGTGGTTTTACCAGCACCTGACGGACCAACGATTGCTACTGTTTGGCCTTGTTCAATCGTTAATGAAATAGTTTTTAAGGCGCTCACATCAGGACGCGATGGATAATTAAAAGTTACTTTATCAAGACTAATGGCTGGAGCGTTAGAGTTGTTATGTAATAACTGATCTTGTGGTGCTGCAGGGTTTGTGATCTCACTTTTAACCGCGAGCAGTTCAAGTAACCGCGCGGCAGCGCCCGCTGCACGTTGTAGCTCGCCATATACCTCAGCAACGGTTGCTACCGACATCGCTACCATAATGGCGTAAAACACAAATGCACCTAACTCACCGCCAGTCATTGTGCCTGCCAGTACATCACTACCACCTATCCACAGCATCACGCTAATTGCGCTAAAGGTCAAAAATATTACTGCAGCAATTAAAAATGAGCGCTGTTTAATGCGGCTTTTCGCAACGTTAAAGGCTTTTTCGGTCTCTAGTGCAAAAGCGTGTTGTTCGCGTTGTTCGTGGCTATAGCTTTGCACTACTTTAATATTTTGAATTATTTCTCCCGCATAAGTGCTGATATCGGCAATCGCATCTTGGCTGGAGCTGGCAAGTTTGCGTACTTTTTTACCAAAAATCATCATGGGTACTAACACCAGCGGCACACAGGCAACTACAACTAAAGTGAGTTTTAAGTTAGTAAATAACAACATGGCTAAACCACCGACTAGCATCAGAGCGCTGCGCAGTGCCATTGAAAATGACGAGCCAATGATTGATTGCAACAAAGTGGTGTCGGTTGTTAAGCGCGACATTAATTCGCCACTGCGGTTTTCTTCAAAGTAACTCGGGTGGAGGGTGACTATGCGATCAAATACCGCTTTACGAATATCATTACTGACGCGCTCACCAATCCATGACATTAAATAAAAACGGCTGAATGTTCCTATGGCTAATAAGCTGATCAAGCCAATTAGCACGATTATGGCTTGTTTTAATTGTTCTTGAGAGCCCGCAATAAAGCCGTGATCAATAACAAATTTAACTCCTTGGCCCAATGATAAATTAACCCCGGCAGTAACAAGTAATGCTGCAAGAGCTGCAAAAACCACCCATTTATACGGCTTAATAAACTGAAAAATAGGAATTAAACTACTAAAAGCAGCTTTGTCTTTTTGCTCGGTTTTACTATTGCTCATAGTGGATTCTTTTAGATGAATAGGGTATAGATATGGTTACTTAAATCATAATTTCAATAACTAACTAAGGGACTAACCATGACAACTGAAAAAGTAACGGGCGAATTTAACGTTAAACTCAATCCTATTGAAGGTTATGCAAAGGGCATTGATGGCGTAAACCTGGGTCGTATGTCGATTGATAAAACGTTTACAGGTGAGCTGGATGCAACCAGCACTGGCGAAATGCTCAGTGCCATGACCGCAACTCAAGGCAGTGCCGGTTATGTGGCAATTGAACAAGTAGTTGGCACACTTGCAGGTCTTCAAGGCAGCTTTGTGCTGCAACATTTTGGCACTATGGATAAAGGCCAAGATTCATTAATTTTAAACGTGGTGCCAGATTCTGGCAGTAATGAACTTGCAGGCCTTAGCGGAAAAATGGCAATTCGCATCGAAGCAGGTATACACATTTATGATTTTGAGTATCAATTATAAGCGATACAGCCATGCAGAAAATAATTGAGTTTAAAAAGCAGCGTGGCTTTTTTAGAGGCGGTATTGATATTGACGCACTTAATGAGCGAATTTATCAATTAAACCAAGATGGCTGGAAAGTAATAAATGTTAGCGCCTCTACAGGATTATACGGCCAAGTTTATGCATACATCTTACTTATTGAAAATGAAGAACTATAAGGAATATAAATGACGTTATCACTGTGGCTAAGCTTAGTCGCCATTTGTATGATGGGTGCAATGTCTCCTGGGCCAAGTTTGGCTGTGGTGTTAAAACACAGCATTCATGGCAGTATGAAGAACGGCATGTTGGCAGCGCTGAGTCATGGTGTTGGCGTCGGTTTTTATGCTGCAGCATCGTTACTTGGCCTCGGTGCACTAATGTTGCAATTTCCTACTGTGTATCAAGTGTTAGTTTACTTAGGTGCAGCGTACTTGGCATATTTAGGGGTTAAAATCTTATTAGCCAAACCAAGTAATAGTGAGTTAAAAGTGGCTCAGCAAAGTGGCAGTGCAAAACAAGCCTTGCAAGACGGCTTTGCTATTGCGTTTCTAAATCCTAAATTAGCGGTATTCTTTTTAGCCCTGTTTTCACAGTTTATAGATCCTGCCAATCTCAGCTTTAAGGTCGGTTTGATTATGTGCTTAACGGTTTTTACTATTGATACTGGCTGGTATCTGATTGTTGCAGCATTGACAGAGCTTTCAAAGAAGCGCTTTGCTTTTACTAAATCATCCCCATGGTTTGATAAAATATTAGCGGTGATTTTTATTGGTCTAGCAATAAGGGTGGTGCTAATGGTGTAGTTTATTAAACTTAACTAATCCTTACTACTTCCCTTTAAAGCTGTTTTTAGCAATTTCTAATTCACCTGTGTAATAGTGGCTTATGACTGAGTTATTCCGTTAGTCAGTCGATTTATTTTACGTTATCTACATGATCGCAGCACTTCTAAACTAAGTTCCTCACCTTGCTAGCTATTGCCCTTACTGCTGCATACGTATTCATCACACTTATTTTACTTTTTAGTTACACTTTATTGGTTTTATTTTATCCATAATTTCAAAACAAACAGCACACAATTATAAAATCAATAGGGTAGAAAGCTCATGGGGAAATTCAAACTAAGTGCGTTAATGCTCGCAATGTTTGCAGCCAGCAGTGTATTAGCTGCGGTTGAAAGTGACGCGCAAAGTACCGTAAAAAAACCACAACTAGAAGAAGATCTTGAAGTCATTGAAGTGCGTGGCTTTAGTCGTAGTTTAATCCAATCACTTAATCAAAAACGCTTTACTGATACGGTATCTGAGCAGTTATCGGCGGATGACTTAGGTGCTTTGCCTGATGTATCTATGGCTGATGCGCTCACTCGGTTACCGGGGATCTCAGCGGTACGAACCGGCGGGCAGGCGGCAGAAATCAACATTCGCGGTATGTCCGGTGGATTTGTATTTTCAACTTTAAATGGCCGTGAACAGGTATCAACTAGTGGCAGCCGTAGTATTGAGTTTGACCAATATCCGTCTGAATTGATCAGCTCAGCAGCCGTGTATAAATCACCAAAAGCATCGCTTATCGAAGGTGGTGTTGCAGGTACGGTAGAACTGCAAACAGCTAGCCCGCTTGATAATGATCAGCAACATAAGTTTGTGGTTAACGCCAGAGGTATGTACAACGACCGAGCGTCAGAGGTGAACGATGCCACTGAGTTTGGCGACCGCATTAGTTTTTCCTATCAAGGTAAATATCTTGACGATACTTTAGGTGTCGCACTTGGTTATGCACGGTTATTTCAACCCAGCGTAGCAACACAGTTTATTGGCCTTGCCTATAACGATAATAAAGACGTTGATGGTGTTGCAAATGATACTAATGGCCCCGAACTTAAACCTGAAAATGAGTATATCAGCGAAGGTTTTGAGCTTCAGCATTTAGGTGGAGAAGAAACCCGTAACGGTTATATGGCGGCGATTGAATGGGCACCGGTGGATAATTTTAAATTAAAAGGGGACGTGTTTTTATCACGCTTTGATACTGAGTCATTTGCCCGTGGGTTACGAGTGAAATTAGGTGGCCCAACGGCCACTTATACAAACGCTCAGCTAGAGGGAAATTCAGTAGTTGGTGCCTCTGTTAATCGTACTTCAAAAGGCTACACTCGCGTTGAAATTGTGAATGATGATAACCAAGACTTTGATGAAGTAGATAGCTACGGTGTTAACGCCGATTGGCAAGTGACAGAACGTTTAAACGTTAATGTTGATGTGTCGCTGTCACGGGCTAAAAGTAACTTTCGCAATGGCTTATTGTGGGCGTTGGTTGCCGAAGACGCCTCAGCCGAAGAACCTGTGTTAGATAAAAACGTTTCAATAAACTACCAACTTAATGGTTTAAATTTACCTGATGTAGGCTTTAATCAAGCGGCTGCATTTAGCGATATCGACCGAGTAATGGTTAGTAAATACGGTATTTACCCTTATCAAAATGAAGATGAAGTAAGCGCTTATCGCCTTGATTTTAAATACGAGCTGAATAACAGCTGGTTTAGCTCTGTTGAATTTGGCGCGCGTTATTCAGATCGTGAATACAGCAATAACCGCTCAGTATTTGAATACGGTAATGATGGTGATTTTTCAGTGAGTGAGCCGCCACTGCGTTTAACCAATGACATGGTAAATGTTGTTGACTGGGAAGGTGACTTTAGTTATTTCCCATCATATTTGGCGATTGATTTAGACAAAGCGCTTAATGCTTGGTTTCCTGAAGGCGCACCGGAGCCAGTTAAAACCTGGGGTAACGCCGATGGCGTTGTCGATCTTGATGGTGATGAAATACCTGATACACAAGGCTATACCACTAACTACTCATGGACCATGTTACAAAGTGGCTCAGTATATGAGGAAGTGCTTTCAGCGTACGCCATGCTTAATATTAATACTGAAATTGGTACTATGCCGGTACTGGGTAATATTGGTATTCGCCGTGTTGATACCGACCAATCGGCCACTATTTTAGAAAATGTTAATGGTGATTTATCACTCGGTGCACAAAACATTACCGACAGTATCGGCATCATAAATAAAAATTATTTACCTAATGTACTTGGCACAACTTATACCGATTATCTGCCATCCCTTAATTTAAACTTTCAGCTAACGGATAACACGCAATTACGCTTTGCGGCGGCTAAAGTAATGTCGCGCCCACCGATTAATCGCCTAGCGGGGGACGCCAGTGCGCAAGCTGATAAAACCAGTGGCAAAATTAACGGCTCAAGTACCAATAATCCATTCTTAAAACCATTTTATGCCGACCAATACGATATCTCTTACGAGCATTATTTTGATGAGTCAGATGGTGCGCTAGTGATCGCAGGTTTCTATAAAAACATCGATTCGTTTATCGATACCATCGCCATTGAAGGGTTTGACTTTAAAGGTAATGGCTTTAACGTCCCTGACTATATAGAAAATCCAGTCAGTGGTGAGCAAGTTGCCACAACTAACGGCACTTACACAACGGCGGTAAATAACGCCAATGGCGGTTATATTCGCGGTATTGAACTTGCCTACACGCAAGTATTTTCGTTTTTACCCGCGCCGTTTGATGGCCTTGGGTTTAACGGTAGCTATTCATACACCGAGAGCGAAGTTGAATCTATCACCAGCTTAGGTGGTGAAACGGTTACACAAGGTTTACCTGGTTTGTCTAAAAACGTGTTAAACGGCACTTTATTTTACAGCTTAGATAATTTTGAAACCCGCCTTAATGTGCGTTACCGCTCAGACTTTGTTTCAGAGCAAGTGGCGATCAATGAGCAAGTGGTTAATTTTGATGCCGAGACCGTGGTCGATTTTCAAACCTCTTATCAATTTACAGACTCATTTGGCATGTTGCTACAGGTTAATAATCTTACTGATGAACCAACCCAAAGTTACTTTGGCAATGAAAACATCACCGGTACTACCCAGTACTTTGGTCGTCAGGTTTATTTAGGTTTTACCTATAGCCACTAATAGCAAATTGGAGCATAAATAATGAATAAAATAACTAAATTGACTCATTTGCTATTAGCAGTGAGCTTAACACTACTGTTTGGCTGTGGAGGCTCAGGCAGTAGCGATGTAAAAGCAGGCCAAGCCTTATTGACTTGTGATGTACCGCAAGTCCCTAATGCAGCAGGCACTCAATGTGTTGCTCCTGAGCCTATCTCTTGTGACGCACCGCTGTTTCCAGATGCAAATAATGAAAGCTGTACCAGTGGCTATAACCCCGACTTACCAGACCCAGTGGTATTCGCCGGGGAAAATGAAGCCGTATTATTTTATAAACGTGATAAGAATGAAGGGTACGAAGGCTATCGTTTACACTCTTGGAATACCGACGGCTGTGATGCTTACGCGCCGCCGTTTGATGCCACCGATTGGGCTAATGGCCATGAATATAATGGTGTCGATCCAAACTATGGAGCTTATTGGATTGTCGCGCTAAAAGACGGTTATACCGAGTGCGCTAATTTTATTATTCATATTGGCACAGAAGGTTCAGGTAAAGCCCATGGTGATGTGGATTTAACCATGCCACTGATGCAGGACGACGAGCGTTTTGTACGTATGAACTTTACCTTTGATGGTGAGCCAACAGTATTTGAATACCCAGTAGAAGCGCTTGGCGAACGCCCGGTTGCAATTGACGGTGCATCAGCACACTGGATTGATTTAAATACTGTGCTGTATAAGCCAAGCAATGAGCTTACGCAGATTATTAAGCTGCATTCATCAGCTGCTGCCGATTTGGTTGTTGATGTTGATACTGGCTTAAATGGTGAAACCGTTGAATTAATGGCAACGAGTTTAACCGATGCACAAGCAGCGAAAGTACCGCACTTAACAGATTGGACTGCCTATCAAGGTAATTGGGATGCCACTACTGCAAAACAACTTATAAAACAACAGCTCGTTGTAGCGGGCTACGATGCAGAAGGCAAGCTACTTGAAGCAAGTTTTGTGCAAACCGCCAAAGCCCTTGATGCACTTTACACCCAAGGTGAAAACGACGCAAATGAAGCCATGCTAGGCGTGCATTATAATAACAATGCAATTGATGTTTCAGTATGGGCACCAACCGCTAGCAATATGATGCTTAATGTATTTGACGCCGATAAAGCACAAGTACATAGCACTGCCATGACGTTAGACAGCAATACAGGTATTTGGTCAGTGAGTTTAGACAGCAAATACGACCGTCATTATTACCGCTATGCGTTTGATGTTTACCACCCTACTACTCAAGCGATTGAAAGTTTATGGAGTACCGATCCTTACTCACTGAATGTATCAAGCAATGGCCTGTATTCGCAGTTGATCAACTTAAATGATGACGATACCAAACCACAAGGCTGGGATGAGCGCAGTGTACCAACAATTACCAACCCGGAAGATGCCATTATCTATGAAGGTCATGTACGTGATTTTAGTATTCGCGATACGTCAGTAAGCGCAGCAAACCAAGGTAAATATTTAGCATTTACTGAGCTTGAAAGCATCCCTATGCAGCACCTTAAGCAACTAGCTGACAAAGGTTTAACGCATTTTCACTTACTCCCTGTAACAGACATTGGCACCATTGAAGAAGATGCGGATAAGCGCGTTGAAATCATTGACACCCTTGGTAAGTTATGTGAGCGAATAGACGATGCCGCCGATGCTTGTAAAATCGAAAATAAAAACAGTATCATTGCTGATTTAATGCAAAGCTACTTTCCGGGTTCTGATGATGCTCAAGCACTTGCCAGCGCGATGCGTGATTTAGACGGTTTTAACTGGGGTTACGACCCGCATCACTTTATTGCCCCAGAAGGTTCGTATGCATCAAGCAGTGAAGGGGTTGCCCGGGTTAAAGAGACACGCGCCATGGTACAGTCACTTCAAGAGATCGGCCTTCGCGTGGTTCTTGATGTGGTATACAACCATACAACGTCATCAGGCATTTGGGAAAAATCAGTGTTTGATAAACTCGTACCGGGTTATTACCACAGATACAGCGAAGTAACGGGCGATATCGAGCGTTCAACCTGTTGTGAAAACACCGCGACTGAACATGTAATGATGGATAAATTTGTTAGCGATTCACTAGTCATACTTGCTCGCGACTTTGGCTACGATAGCTTTCGCTTTGATGTTATGGGGCACATGCCTAAATCATCAATTTTAGCAGCGCGTGAAGCGGTGCAAGCTGTTGACCCTGACAACTACTTTTATGGCGAAGGCTGGGATTTTGGTGAAGTCGCTAATAACCGATTGTTCACTCAAGCTAAGCAAGCTGATATGGCAGGCTCTGAAGTTGGCACATTCAATGACCGCATCCGTGAGGCTGTGCGCGGTGGGGCTATGTTTAGCAATAACCCGACCGATGGTAATTTAGCAGACCAAGATACTCTGCGTTTATCACTGGCGGGTAATTTACAAAACTATATCCTGAAAGACTTTAAAGGTAATTCGGCAAAAGGTAATAGCTTTAGCTGGAATACGCAGCCGACGGCTTATGCTTTAGACCCTGCTGACAGCATTAACTACGTATCAAAGCACGATAACGAAACCTTATGGGATCAACTGCAATATAAACATGCAACAAGTATGAGTATTGAGCAACGAGTGCGTGCGCATAATATGGCATTAGCAATTCCGTTAGTAAGCCAAGGTATCCCGTTTATGCAACTTGGGGCTGATTTACTACGCTCAAAATCAATGGATCGTGATAGCTACAATGCAGGGGATTGGTTTAATGCGGTAGATTTAACGAAAGAAAATAATAATTGGAATATTGGTTTACCTAATGCTGAGAAAAACCAACAGAAATGGCCTGAAATCATTAAGGTCTCAGGTAATCCACAAGCTGCTGCACAGCCGCAAGATATAGCTTACGCAGGGGATGTGTTCCAAGAGTTTTTAGCTATTCGTAGTAGCAGCCCATTATTTAGATTAACCACAGAGCAAGATGTTATTGACCGTGTAGGTTTTCACAATGTTGGTAAAAACCAGCAACATGGTTTGATTGTAATGAGCATTGATGACGGTCAAGGTTTTGCAGATTTAGATAATCAAGTTGACGCGCTCGTAGTAGTAATTAATGCAACTGAGCAAGCGCTTTCACATACAGTACCAACCGCTGCTGGGTTTGAATTACATCCAATACTTAAAAACAGCACCGATAGCAGTATGTCTGGAGTGAGTTTTACTGCCAGTGAAACCGACGGTACATTTACAGTCCCAGCTTATACAATCGCGGTATTTGTAAAACCACAAGGCGAGAACCAAGGTGTAGGCTTAAGTGCGAATGCAACAGTGGGCGCGCCAGACGTAGTGCCTTTTGGCAGCACCACAGTATATGTGCGAGGTAGTTTAAATGATTGGGGCACAGCTGACAGCTTTGAGTATATGGGCAATGGTGAATACCGTATCGCTATTACTTTAACTGCGGGAGATTATGAATTTAAAATTGCCTCTGAAGATTGGTCGAGTGTGGATTTTGGCGCGCTGTCTGATGCTGATAAAGCAGTGTTGGAAAATCAAACCGAGCCTTTAATGCGCAGTGGCGCGAATATGACCTTTAATGCCGCAATTGATGCAACTTATGTATTCTCGTTTGATGCCAGCGATAAAGACAATCCAACGCTGAGAATTTATAACGAAGAACGATTCGTTGGCACGCCTGTATTTGTTCGTGGCAGCTTAAATGAATGGGGCACCAGTGATGAGTTAATCTATCAAGGTAAAGGCGTTTATACCTTTACTAAAATACTCAGTGTAGGCAGTTATGAATTTAAAATTGCTTCTGAAGATTGGGATACCGTTGATTATGGTTCCGGTGAAGCGGATGCAATCGTAACCGTTGCCGAAGATAAGTTATTAGCTGTTAAAGGCGCTAATATGACGATGGATGTTGCAACCGAGGGCGAATATCAGTTCATTTTTGATGCCAGTGATTTGAATGCACCCACGCTGAGTGTATTTAATGCGCAAATGTTTGCAGACACTCAAGTTTACTTACGTGGCAGCTTAAATGGCTGGGGTACCGACAACCCTCTAATCTATCAAGGGAATGCTATTTATAGTACATCACTTGATTTAGATGCCGGTGATTATGAGTTTAAAATAGCCTCTGAAGATTGGAACACTGTGGACTACGGCGGGGTAGGCGATGCACCAATAGTTAATATTAACGAGATAATGTTGCTTGAAGTGATAGGTGGCAATATAGCGCTGAGTATTACCGAATCAGGTAATTATACGTTTAAAGTGATTGGCCCAGATAAGGACAATATGAACCTACTTATTACTAAACAGTAGTGATTATATTTTCCTAGGCTTAAGCTGAGCATAACCCTGTATGCTCGGCTTTTTTAGTGCCTACTTATTTAAAATTTCATTAAAAGGCTTAACCTGAACTCGGGTGAATGTTTTTAATGCACTGATTTTAAGCATTTTTATTTAACTTAAATTGTTTACGGCTATACATAAATAGCATGATGCCAGGAATGTATAAAATAAGAGATAGCAGCAGCGTGTTTAGCCCCGCAGCATATACTAACCATAGTCCATAAATACTGGCACCAAAGCCCATCAGCTTAATAGCAACAGAAAGCTTTTTTGCAAAGGCTACTTTTACCATGTAAGCGGCCACTAAAAAGTAAGGCACTAATATCATGGACGTAGAAACAAGAACTAAGGTGTTATAGCTTTTACCAGTAAATAAAATAAGCACTAAGCAAAGTTGCACAGTTAGGCTGGTTAAGGTCAGTGATGCAATAGATGTCCCATTGCTATTTTGTTGCTTAAATATGTTAGGAAATGCGCCATATTTGGCTGCGCTGTTAGGTACTTCTGCAGCATAAATAATCCAACTTAAATAAGAGGCTAATACAGACACAATAAGTCCCGCGCTAATAATAACTTTACCACTGGTCCCTGTTATCATTGCCATAATACCTGCCATTGAAGGGTTACTAAGCTCTGTAATATTGGCCTGACTCATTAACCCAAATGCCAACATAGTGATGGCTATATATAAAATTAGCGCAGCAATCACGCCTATAAATGTGGCAAGGCCTATGTCTTTACGGTTTTTAGCTCGAGCGGAAAGGACTGCCGCACCTTCAATGCCAGTAAACACCCATAAAGTAATTAGCATAGTGTTTTTTACTTGTTCAATAAAATCAGTTTTCACGCTGACATTACTTTGATTTGCTTTAAATATTGCGGGGTCAAAGTACGCGTAAGCAAAGCCTATAAATAATAATAAGGGTATCACTTTAGCTATGGTGCCAAGTAGGTTTACAAAAGAGGCTTGCTTAATGCCTCTAACAATAATGAAATGCACAGCCCATAAAATAATAGATTCACCGATAAAGGCTGCAAAAGTATTACCATCGCCAAATAGAGTGCGTTCTGGGGTATCAATAAATGCACCTAAAGCAGCAAACGCCACAACTAAATAACCAACAACACCAATGGTGGCACACAGCCAATAGCCCCATGCAGATAAAAATCCAGCAAGCTCGCCAAAACCTTCTCGGGCATAAATATAAATACCGCCATCAAGTTCAGGTTTAGCGCGAGAGAGTTGCAAAAAACATCCAGCAAGTAGCAAAATACCAACACCAGTAATAAGCCAGCCAACTAACACTGCATTTACGCCCGCAACTTCAGCCATATTTTGTGGCAAACTAAATATACCCGCACCCACCATGGCGCTAAATACCAGCGCGGTTAGCGCTACTAATCCAATTTTATTTTCTTTCATTTGACTGCTTATACTGTGTTAATTACTAACCTTTTAAAGGCGCAAAGTGATGGTTTAATTGGGCTATATGCTCAGGTCCAATACCACAGCAACCTCCAATTAGGGTGGCGCCTTGTTGATGCCACTTTTTAGCCCACTCTAGATATGAAAGAGGGGTTAGATCTTCTCGTACTTCATCTAAACCTTCGTTAGCCGTAGCTTCTTTAGTTTGTGGTGCAAATGCATTCGCATACGCACCTATTTGTACGTGCTCTGCCTGCAGGTCTTTTAAAACATCTAAGGTTACGGTTAAAGCATGCTCAATAACCTCTGGTTGGCAGCAGTTAAATAAAATGCCCGTTACCTTTGCATTTAGCATGGCAGTTACTGCATCTTTTACAGATTCTCCTGAGCGCAGAGTTGCTTGATTACTTGGTTGTTCATCTTCAAGGGTAAAAGCAACCCATACCGGTTTTTGGTTGTTGCAGATCTGGTTAATTAACGTGTTTATATCTAGCGCTTCTTGAATAAGGCTTTGCGTTTCTATTAGCCATAAATCAGCATAAGGCGCTAAACCTTCGATTAAAGGCGTTGCGATACGACTAAGTTGATCAGCTTGGTATAAATCTGGACGATAAGAGCCAAACATAGGTGGTAAACTGGCTGCGATTTTAGTTCCTATATTATTTTGTATTACAGCGTCTTTTGCGGCTTGGCCAGCTGTTGCAGCAAGTGATTTGGCTGATTGTGCAAAGCGCTCTTCGCCAATGTGAAAAGGTACTAACGCATAGCTATTTGTGGTAATAATATTGGCACCACTTTGAATAAAGTTACTGTGTGCTTGGGTTACTTTTTCAGGCGCCTCTATTATGGCAAGCGCAGACCACTCAGGCTGTTGAAAGGGAGCGCCAATGCGGGTGAGCTCTCGGCTCATGCCGCCATCAAGTAAAGTTAAGGTGTGAGTTGTCATTGCGCTTCCTCTGTATGAGATAATCTTGTTGTGGATGTTTAGACGTCTATAAATCCGATTGCGAGAATATAGAACACACGACCTGTTTAAACAACCCTTTGTGTTAATCTTTTAGGTTTATTGGCAATACTTCGTAATAGGGTAACAATTTAGCTAAATTGCATTCAACTCAGTGATCACGTAATTTAAATGTTTAATCAAATTAAGAGTAAGCTATGAGTACCCCTATTTTAAAAAGTGCTAAATTCGACTCTAAAGTAAAATCATACTGGGTAGTGCTTGGAGTTATCACTTGTGTATTGTGTTTGGTGGGAATTCCATTTATCCCATTCGTCGCTTTCATTATCTGGCTGGTGGCAGGGCGAATATTGGCAGCTATGTCAGCTAACTTATTAGAGCGAAAGCTAGTTGTTAAGCGCGGTGTATTTTTCAAAGAAGAAAAATCCATCCCACTTGAAAAAATAACTGACGTCGGGTTAAGCCAAGGTCCACTGATGCGCTTGTTTGGTTTGTACCGCTTGAGTTTTGAAACCGCAGGTCAGTCTGGTCATGGCGCATTAGTATCGTTACTTGGGGTAGTTGATGCCAGTGAGTTTCGCGAGGCAATCTTAACTCAAAAAGATAATCTAACCGCACAGCAGTCAACTACAAAATCGGCTGATCATGAACCACAAAGCCAAGTTGAGCTAATACGCGCACTTACTTACAGTGTGAAAAATATTGAACAAATGTTAGTGACAATGCTGGATGATAAAAAGTGAGAACAGCTTTATATTATACTGTGTTGTTTAGGTTGTTCTCCCCCCACATTACAGTGCCTCTTAACCTCTTTGTGAATAAATCACGTAAAGATTTTTTGTACAAAAACCGTGACTATTAAGCAAATAAGTCATTATTTTTTGGGTGTGATAACGTAAGGCCAATATCTGAACTTTTTCATTAACAGCAAGGGTCTTCTTTTGTTTTAACCCTCCCAAAGTGTCTTATGCTATTATCTCAAATTATCTCTAAACCTCTTGCCTTGTACCTTTTACGGGTGTAATTTAAAGCGGTTTTATCTGAAAAGGATGCAGCTTTATTAGGGGTCAAAGTAGTTGATTTCTAATAGGACTCTAATTTTGTAGCATATATTTGTGCTACACAAACACATGGAGAGAAGTTAAATGGCTAGTAAAGAGTCAACCGCAGTGATTTGGATGTTGTCAGATTCATTTATCTTAAGTGTGATGTTACTAATCGGTGGTTTTTTAGGTAAAGCTATCAGCCCATTCCAAGTTGTCTTTTTGGTTAATGTAATTGCAGCTTTTGCGGCCATTATATTATTCTCGAAAGGCAAATGGGAAAATATCAAACCCCAAAAAATGAAGCTACATATTTTCAGAGGACTGCTTGGTGTTAGTTCAACAATATGTTTGTTTTATGCTCTGCAATATCTAAGTTTAGCGGAAGTAACCGCGATTAACTTTTTTGTGCCACTTATAACGTCCATTTTGTCGGTGTTTATCTTTAGAGAAAAACCAAAAGCCTATGTCTATATCGCTATTATTTTGAATTTAGCTGGAGTGATGATGCTGCTTTCTCCAAAACTAATGGCGAGCCAAGTAACGCAGCAAAACCTCTATCTAGGATTGATCTTTGCACTGTCAGCGGTAGCTATTTTAGTCATTTATAATATTAATTTAAAGAAAATAGGCAATGCAGAGAAAGTTGTGCCTCAAATGGTTTTTGCTCCCCTCTATTCGGCGATTATCTTATTACCCGTCGCTATTTTTGTGTGGAAACCTTTAGGTACAAATAGTGCTCTACTAATTATGCTATATGGTGGGCTCCTTATTACTAAACTTGCAGCACGTTTTTTCGCTTTTAATAAAAGTGACTTATCTAAGCTAATGCCGCTTGAATATGCGCAAATTCTATTTTCTAGTATTTTGGGCTACATTTTTCTTCAACAAACTCAAACTTTATTGGGTATCGCAGGCATTGTATTGATCGTGCTATCAAGTATCGCTCATGTTTTATTCATGCACTTTGAGAGGAATAGCGACACTAAGAATATGAAAGGAATTACCAATGATTAAAGTCTTAACGCAAAAATTCCGGCGATCAAGTGATCGCCGGGCTGTTTTAATCTTTCATCTAAAGCTTTTTCCTAGCACCTAGAATCTTTACCCTTGTATTACTGGCTGACCTGCTAGCATACGTAGTTCTTTACTGCGCTCGGTTTGCATTTCGTATGAAGCGGTTTTAATGCTGCTCACGTAATTCCACTTAGCGGTGGCTTGCTCTGGGGTAAAAGTAACGGTTAAGTAGCCACGATCTACGAGGTTGTTATAGATTAAATCATTAACCAATAATGGGATTACTTGCTCCATTTGTGCGGTTGCTTCTGGCCCTTGCGTATTCAGTGCTAGATATTCTTCAAGACCAGGCGAAGACACAGAAGAGGTAGCAAATTCTACACCGGCATTTTGTGACGCTGCAATTGGGTTTGCAGCATCAGTAACTAATTGCCCAGCCCAACCGTTATGAGTATCACCCGCTAAAACCACTAAGTTCTTTTGTGCGGCAATGGCAGTACCAAGCAGCACTTCACGTTCGTAGGCGTAACCATCCCATGCATCTAAATTGTATGGTGCAGTAGTATCAACTCGAGCGCGTTCGGCATCAGTAACACTTGGATCGCCTGCAAGCACGCGGCCTTTGATTTGTGCAAGTTCAGCAAATAATGCCGATGCTTGTGCTAATAATGCATTTGTGTCGCCGCCATTTGCTTGACTTATTTGTAAGCTCACTAGTAGTTGCAGTACTTCAAACGGCAAATGCATTTTGGTCATCAGTACTTGTTGGCCAAGTACCTGCCATTTTGAGTTTGATGTTGTCATGCCATCAGTGAGCCATGTTAGCTGCTCATTGCCAAGTAATGCGCGCGATGGTGAGCTTAGTGCGTTTGCAAAATCACTTTGTCCTTGTGCACTGGTTAGGTCAAAATCAGCATAGTTTAGCTGTTCATCACGGGCGAGTACACGCGTGTCTAGCATGTATAAAGAGACTAAATTACCAAACTCAAAGCGACGGTAAATTCTTTCTTTATCAGCTACATTACGAATTGGCATCCATTCAAAATAGGCCTGTAGGGCATGTAGCTTACGTTCGCTAAATTCACCTTCGCCTTCATTATGGTTTTCTGCGCCATTTCGCCATGTGTCATTGGTAATTTCGTGGTCATCCCACACAGTAATAAAGGCATAGTTACTATGAGCTGCTTGCAAGTTATCATCAGTACGATAGTGAGCGTAGCGGTTACGGTAATCAGCTAAGCTAATTATTTCGTCACTGTTATCTTCTGGCAGTAAACGGCCTAAAATACCAGCATCTTCAGTAGCGTAGCCATCATTGCCGTATTCATAGATGTAATCACCTAAATGCAATACAGCGTCTATGTCTGTTTGCTTGGCTATTTCACCATACACATGGAAAAAGCCTGCGGGGTAGTTGGCACACGATATAACAGCAAATTTCACTTTATCAATACTGCCTGTTGGTAGTGTTTTACCTGCACCAATAGGTGAGGTTTTGCCATTCGATTTAAAGCGATAATAGTAAGTGGTGTTGGCGTTTAAGCCTTGTAAGTCGACTTTTAGGGTGAAGTCTGTAGCTGCACTTATATGTGTTTCACCATTGTGGCTGATATTAGCAAAGTTAGGGTCGGTTGCTGCTTGCCATTGTACTTTAATGCTGGTGGTTGTTGGATCTAGAGGGGTTACACGAGTCCACAGAATTAGGCTGTCAGCTAATGGATCACCACTGGCAACACCATGAGCAAAGCTCACGTCAAGAATGTCGTCATCTTCATCATCAAACCGACAAGCTGTTAATCCTAATGATAAAACGGCGACACCAAATCCTGCCGCCGAGGCTTTTAAAAAATTTCTTCGTGTAAACGTCATTGCTCTGTACCGCTAAATTTAAAAGTAAGAGCTTATCCGACCAGTATGACTTTTATGTGAAGCTGTTATGCCAATTGCATTAAAATACTTGGCAAACCTGTTCTGCATGACAGGTAATAACGGTGACGTTTTCATAACCAACGCGGGTAAGTGCTTCAGCGCTTAATGTTGCGCGTGCGCCACTGGCGCAGTGTAAGTAAATTGGCCGAGCTGGGTCTTTTTCGATTTCCATTAACTTCATTTCTAGTAAACCTCGGGGAATATTAATTGCGCCGATAGCTGCTTTTGCCGCATGTTCGGCGGGTTCACGTACGTCAATTAATAGCCCTTTGTTGCCAGCAATTTCTTGCTTGGCCTGTGTAGCCTCAATGCGGCGTTGATTTGGCGTAATTATTTTCATTAGATCTGGGATTGAAGTAAGCATGTTATTCCTCGAAACCTAGTTTTTTTAAAAGAGTGATCATCGGGCACCATTTACTAAATGCTGATTGAATTAAGTTTAGAGCAATAAACACTGTAAACCAAATCCACAATGGATCATGAAATTGCTGTAGTAACAATGATATGCAAATCATTACACCTGCTATCAAGCGAAGAGCATCGTTTAGTTTCACGGTTAACCTTAGTAATAGTGACTGTTACTATTTAATATATTAGATAAAGCTACATTAGTAAATTATAATATTAGACTTTTCTAATATAGCTAACTATAATCTGCTGTACTTTGAATATAAGAGTGGAACTATGACTATCGACTTTGCAGCTATGGCTAATAACGTAGAGCATGCTGAGCAGCTATTAAAAATTTTAGCAAATAAAAACCGTTTAATGATTTTGTGCTCTTTGCAGGGGCGTGAAATGAGTGTTTCTGAATTAAATGCGGCTGTACCACTTGCACAGTCTGCTTTATCGCAGCATTTGGCTGCACTACGAAAAGCAAATATTGTTAGTACTCGTCGCGAAAGCCAGACCATCTATTATCGGGTGATTAACGACAACGCACAGGCTATGTTAGCCACGCTCTATGGTTTATTTTGTAAGGAATAACCAAATGGATAAGCTCGACAGTGCAGTAAAAAATAGTCTTAACGGGCGTATTCCTATCATTATTTTTGTAATGGCTGTGTTGCTTGGCATTATGGCGCTGCAGCAAACTCCCCGTGAAGAAGAACCGCAAATAGTGGTGCCGATGCTGGATATTTATGTCTCAGCTCCTAACATTGAAGCTCCCGAAGTGGCAAGGCTGGTCACGCAACCACTCGAGAAGTTATTGGCGCAATTACGCGGTGTTGAGCATATTTATTCAACCACACAAAGTAATGGCACAGTGGTGACATTGCGCTTTACTGTGGGTCATGATCGTGAACAAGCAATCCTCGATACTTACGCCAAACTATATAGTTATCAACATACCATGGCGTCATTTATTAGCTCATGGCAGGTGCGCCCGGTCGAAGTAAATGACGTGCCGATTGTGATGCTAGGCTTATTTAGTAAAGATCCTAAATTATATAACGACTATGAGTTAACCCGTTTTGCTAACGAAATTGCGAATAGTTTACAGCGCATAGAAAACACCAGTGAAGTTAAAGTGATTGCTGGGCGCAAACGCACTTTAACGGTCAATTTAGATGCGACGGCCCTAGCAGCTCATCAAACTACGCTCAGCGATGTTTATTATGCACTGAGTGTATCTAATCAATTATCTCAGGTTGGCAGTGTTGTTAATGCAGAGCAACAAATCATGCTACAAGCTGGTGATGTGTTACGAACAAAAGCCGCGATTGAGCAGCTTGTTGTAAATGTTATTAACGGCAAAAGTGTTTATTTAAAAGATATTGCAAAAGTACTCGATGGACCAAGTGAGCCTGAAAATTATCAGTGGCTAGCGCAATCTGATACCACACAAGAGCATCCTTTAGTCACCTTAAGTGTTGCTAAAAAAGCGGGCACAAATGCAGTCGCGGTCGCAAATGATGTACACGCAATGATGGCTGATTTAAAAACTAATTTTTTACCTTCGCAAATAGATTACACAATACTTAGAGACTACGGGCAAACCGCTAACGAAAAAGTGAATAACTTAACCTCAAGCTTAGTGTTTGCGGTATTTACCGTAGTGATTTTTGTTGGTGTATTTTTAGGCTGGCGAGCCGCTATCGTTGTTGGTTTAGCTGTGCCAATTTGTTATGGCATAACCTTAAGCCTCGATTTTGCGTTTGGTTACACCATCAACCGAGTAACGTTATTTGCATTGATATTATCACTGGGCTTGCTGGTGGATGATCCGATAACGGGCATTGATAATATTAGCCGTTTTTTACAAAACAAAGGCAATAAAAAACAACAGATTGTCGCTGCAATGAGCGAAATACGTGGGGCATTATTAATGTCGACACTGACCATCATGGTGGCTTTTATTCCTTTGGCTTATATCACTGGCATGATGGGCCCATATATGGCACCAATGGCATTTAATGTGCCTGTAAGCGTGATGGTCTCAACCATTGTGGCATTCTTTGTAACTCCTTGGCTTGCCATGAAGTTATTAAAACAACCGGTTGTTGAGCACAATGATTTAACTTCCCCTAAAGTAGCTATTTATGAACGCTTATTAACGCCTTTACTGGCCAGTAAAGGGCGCGCAAAACTGATTTTATGGGCAACCTTAGGATTATTTATTATCAGTGCATTGCTGCCCGTGATGCGAATTGTGCCGCTGAAGTTATTGCCGTTTGATAATAAAAATGAACTACAAGTACTGATAGATATGCCCGAGGGGACGAATCTGGAGCAAACAACACTGACCGCTCGTAAAGTACAAGCAATAACATGGCAGCTTAGTGAAGTAAGTGAAATAGCTGCGTATGTAGGGCAACCATCAAGCATGGATTTTAATGGTATGGTGCGCGGTTATTATCGCCGTGAGGCCGCTAATTTAGCTGAGCTTAGAGTATTACTATTAGACAAAGCGCAGCGCGAGCAACAGTCTCATGGTGTCGTGATGCGTTTACGTAAACAGCTTGAGCCATTGGCCGTTAATGGCATTGTGATAAAAGTGGTTGAAGTTCCACCCGGGCCGCCAGTATTTAGCACCTTAGTGGCTGAAGTGTATCGTGATCCGTTTGTTGATACGCAAACCCACCATCAAGCGGCTCAACAAGTTGCACAACGACTGAAGCAAGAGCCCCATGTGGTTGAAGTTGATACAAGTATTGCAGCCACGGCACCGATGCAGCGCTTTATTACCGATAAAGCCAAGGCGGCTTTGTCGGCGGTATCAACACAAGATATTGCCAATACATTAACGATTGCATCTGCGGGTAAAAATGTGGGCGTAATGTATGTCAGTGGTGAAACGCAGCCCGTTGAGATCAAAATGCAATTACCATATCAGCAGCGAAACCAATTAGCGCAACTGCTTGCTATACAAATCAGAGGTGATAGAGAGCTGGCAAAATCAACTAATGAGTTTGGTTTAACTAGTGCGCCACGACCGTTGGTGGCTTTATCTGAGCTGGGTGAATTTCATAACCTAAATGTCGCAAAACCGATTATGCGTAAAGACCAACGCGAGGTTGTATACGTGATGGCAGAGCTTAATGGCCGTACTCCTGCAGAAATCATTGCGGACGTAAATGCTGATTTAAATGTAAGTAGCGATGATTTTGAGCAAACAAATTGGTTAGCCCGCAGCTTTTTTAATAACGGTGGAACTCAGGCTTGGCAATTACCACAAGGCACGCATGTAACGTTTAGTGGTGAAGGTGAATGGCGGATCACAATTGATGTGTTTAGAGATATGGGAATTGCGTTTGCTTTTGCGTTAACCGCCATTTTTATTATTTTACGAATACAAACGCAATCTGCCAGTTTATCGCTGATTATTATGTCGGCTATTCCACTTACTGTGATTGGTATTATGCCGGGTTTTTGGTTATTAAATCAGTTTGGTGAGCGCTCCATAGCCGGTGCTCCAGAGCCTGTGCTATTCACCGCAACAGCGATGATCGGCATGATAGCACTTGCTGGTATTGTGGTGCGTAACTCGCTTATTTTAGTTGAGTTTATTAATCAAGCTCGCGGGCAAGGGATGGCAATAAAAGCGGCATTGATTGCCGCAGGCACAACGCGGATGCGGCCAGTATTACTGACTGCTGGCACAACTTTATTAGGCAACTTAGTGATTACGTTAGACCCCGTATTTAGTGGTCTTGCTATCGCTATTATTTTTGGCATTGTGGCATCAACATTGTTTTCGTTGTTTGTGGTGCCGCTAGTTTATTATTTAGTGTTTGCGAACACACAAACAACCGAGGATGAAGCTCATGCAAGGTAAATCAAAACTGTTCGGCTCAATCATTGCGTTGCTAGTGATTATTGTTGCTGTGCTTTATATGGCAGGCAGCTTTTCAAATAAACAAGCCGCAGGAAATAAACCCGTATTAGCAACGACATATGAGGGAAAAGTCGCTACCGTTGAGCGGACGGCGATCAAGCGCAGTGAAGATGTTCCCGGTACTGTGATTGCAAAACAAAACACGCAAATTTCGTCACGAGTGATGGCACAAGTGGAACGTTTAAATGTACGTGCTGGTGATAGTGTTGTGCAAGGCGATGTTCTCATTACTTTGCAGCAAGACGATTTTAAAGCGCAATTGGCACAAAGTGATGCGCAAATAAAAGCCATTCAAGCGTCACTTACACAAGCTGATAAACAGCTTAAGCGCGTAACTGACTTATATTCACAAGGGTTGGTATCGGTTAGTGATAATGATGAGGCAAAAGCGAAATTTGATAACTTAACCGCAAGCTTAGCTGTTGCCAAGCAACAGCAAACCCAAGCACAAGTCGCACTTGAATTTACCCGTATAAAAGCGCCCATTTCTGGAGTTGTTGTAGAGCGGTTAGTTGAACCAGGTGATACCGCAGTGCCTGGTTCACCTTTATTGGCACTTTATAATCCACAACAATTACAGCTTGAATTTAATGTACGAGAACGTCAGGCAATTAGCCTCACACTGGGTCAAAGCTTAACGGTCAGTTTGCCTTCACTTAATATAACCGCTGTTGCGGTGGTGAGTGAAATTGTTCCGATTGCCGATAGTGCTGCACGTAGTATGTTAATTCGTTTAGAGTTGCCAACACAATCAAACTTGATGCCTGGTTTATATGCACAGCTTCACTTGCCACTGGATACCGAGCAAGGAATTTTAATTGAGCCAAGTTGGGTGCATGAGTACGGTCAATTAGCCATGGTATATGTTATTAACGAGCAAAAGATTGAGCGCCGCTTTGTTCGTTTAGGGGAGGTGATTAATGCTAAACAGCATATTATCGCCGGGCTTAACGCCGGCGACACATTAGCGGTGGATTTTAAACCTAAATGAAGGTCGCAACTTCATCGAGTGATTTTTTCACCAAGGCATGATTAGGCACAGTAGCATCATCACTTGGGTAACCGACAATGAGCAGCATATAGGGGCGTTCGTTGTCTTTGTCGCGGCCACAAATGTCGGTTAAAAAGCTCATTGGTTTAGGTGTGTGAGTTAGTGTTGCAAGCCCTGCGCGATGTAATGCTTGAATTAAAAAGCCGGTGGCAATACCGACTGACTCATGCACATAGTAGTTGGTGTTTTTATCATCAGTATTTAAGCCGCCTTTCTTTTGGCTGAATACGGCAATTAGCCAAGGTGCATGCTCTAAATAAGGTTTGCTGGCATCAGTGCCTAATGGCTTTAGAGCATCTAACCACTCTTCACCAGCGCGGCCTTCATAAAATGAGCGTTCTAATTTCTCGGCTGCTTCACGAATTTGCTTTTTCACATCACTACTATAAATTGCTACAAAATGCCACGGTTGGTGGTTTGCACCACTTGGTGCTGTAGCTGCCGCTTTAATGCAGGTTTGAATAATATCTTTTGGCACTGGGCGGTCGCTAAAACTACGAATTGTATGACGGCGCTGGCTGGTCGTTAAAAACTCATTAGCGCGTTCTAGCATCTGTTCATGTGGATATTCAATAAAGTCTGTAAGTGGTTGGTGGTCATGTTGCTGCATGGCTTTTCGCTTCTTATTAAATGTTGATAACTATTTTTATACCCAGTAGCGAGATTGGGTGCAAGTAATATCTACTTTACAGTCATGTTATTTCCTAAAATAATGATTATTAATTGCACGTTGTATTCACAGATTGTTCAGCTATATTTGCATACAGTATAGTTCGAAATTAAGAATGCATGGGTAGCTAAAAACAAAGCAACATTATTACAAGCACATGCTTTGAATACTCAGCCGAGCATACCGGCAGTCATTATTTAGACATTCAAAAATCATTAGTGCAGGCAGATTTTGTCGATAACTTAGTTATATAAAGTTATCGCTAGTGCAAGCTGATGATGAAAATAACTACCGCAGTATTAAATACAGCTTTGAGTTAGTGTTACTTCAGAATTTAAGTTCACCTCTCCTAAGAGTGAAACCAAGCCGCACTTATTGCGGCTTTTCTGTGGCTCTAAAATGAGTTAACTCGTTTGTAAGCCATTTCTTACTGGTGATTTGTGTATCATCTTCAAGAATAACAGCATAAGGTTTGCCACTCCATGAGCTTTTACTGGCAAGATTCTCAATAAACTCATCAGCGGTTTTAGCGTAGCGTTTGCCTTTGCGGTATTTCATAGCAAGATGATCAGCGGCTTCGGTGCTGGTGTGTTGATCACCGTTACGAATGAAAGTCGCGTTGCTTTGCGCGATAAAGCTGAGCAAATGAGTGACTTCTTGTTCAGCGGTTGCCGCAAAGCTCAACTGACTAACCGTGAGTAAAAGGCAAGCCATCAGCCTGTATATAGTGTGGGTTAAGTCTTTCATCTGTAGCCTCATTTAATCCAAAAAGTTTATTACGTTACCTGTGCCATCAAAAAAAGGTAAAGCTCTGAATAAAACTGATGTGCTAATGCATGTGCTGGTATAACTTTCAGCTATTAATACCTTATTTATTATGTAGAATAATACATCAATAAGGTCAATTAAATTATCATGGCTTATTAATTATCTGATAGGGATACTGTTTTGGTACTTGCATTGAACTTGCCGGGACAATATTTTTTACAAAAATAAAGGTGGAATTATGAACAGCTCAGATCGCGCTATTGACGAACTAGTACTTGGGTTTTGGCGATTATTAGATTGGCAAATTACTCCACAACAGTGTTTAACTTTTCTTGAGCAAGCAATTGAAGCCGGTGTAAGGCACACCGATCACGCTGACATTTACGGTGGATATGGTTGTGAGGCAGAGTTTGGTAAAGCTTTAGCTTTAAAGCCAAGTATTCGTGATGAGATCAAAATTATTACTAAGTGTGGTATCAAACCTGCTTTTGCAAGCTTAGGGTTAGCAGGCCAAGCTAATCATTACGATTCGAGTGCCGCACATATTATTAGCTCAGCACAGCAATCGTTAAAGCATTTTAATACCGATAGATTAGATGCATTACTTATTCATCGCCCTGATTATTTGATGAATGCAGACGAAGTAGCTGAGGCATTCACTACTCTTAAGCAAAATGGTGATGTACTCGATTTTGGTGTATCAAACTTTACGCCATCACAACTAAGTTTATTGCAGTCGCGTCTTGATTTTGAATTGGTGACCAATCAAATTGAATTTTCACCGTATGAAATGCAAGCACTTGATGATGGTAGTTTAGACCAATGTCAGTTACTTGATATTAAACCTATGTGTTGGTCACCTTTGGCTGGCGGTCGCATTTTTGCAGAAAATGATGAAAAAGCGATTCGCCTGCGTCAAGTACTTGAGCAAGTCGGCAGCGAAATTGGTGCAAGTTCTATTGATCAAGTGGTTTACGCGTGGTTATTAATGCACCCAAGTTCCCCATCAGTGGTACTGGGTACTGGCAACATTGAGCGTGTTAAATCGGCTGTTGCCGCTAAGCAGTTAAAACTCAGTCGTGAACAATGGTATCGTATTTGGCAAGGTTCAACAGGGCACAGTGTGCCATAGGAGTTGTAAGTTTTAAGCTATAAGCAGTCTGAGTTGAGGGTAAGTCTTGATATAAAATATGAACTTAGCCGCTTACCGCTTACCAAGATCGAGAAAGGGCCTTACGGCCCTTAGTGTTGCAGCAAGTAACACATTCTTTTTATAGGCTAAAGTCCATTGAAAAAGCAACGTAAGCCTTAATATCACTGTCATCCATATCGGTATCAGATAGACCAAAAGTGAAGCCATCTTTAGAGATAGATACACCGTAATCGATGATATCGTCATCACCAATAAAATCACCAGAGTAGTGGCCTAAGTGTAAGGCCATTTCAGTGCCATTAGTACCAACTGCGAAACCGTAATCTGCAGTCAGGTATAACGAATCACCAAAGTCTGTGCCATCACCGCTTGCGGCTGAAGTTGCAAGAACTGATGCGCCAAAGCTAAAGCCACCCATACTGATGCTACCGTAAATTTCAGAAAAATCAGCGTCTGCGCCAGAAGCTGCATCAGGGTAAGCGTAATAGATGTAGCCAACGTCATAGCTCATATTTTCATTAATATCGCCACCAAAACCAGCATAGAGATCAAGCTCGTAGGTCATTTCATCGGCCCAGCTTGCATTTGAAGCCCAAGTACCAGCATAAAAACCTGATTCGTTGGCATAATCAATACCACCTGAAATTGCAGCATCACCACCGGTTTGTTCTTGACCACGCCATAAGTAGTTTGAAGTTGCTGCGGCATTGGCTGTTACTTCTGCATATGCTGCTGTAGATGTTGCACCCATGAGTACAAGTGTGCTGATCGCAATTGCTGATTTTAGTTTTAACATGTTTGGTATCCTGTTGTTATGCTGATTTTTTGGCTCGCAATTATTAATTAGATTGCAGTCTATAATTGCGGATCCTATTTTTAGTTGTCTACTAGGGTAATAGCACTGCTTGTGCCAAGTTAAATGAAAAGCAATAATTTATATTTAAATTACTTTATAAACAAAGGTATAAATATTTATAGTGAAAGGAGGAGATTGTTTTTTACGAAGCTTGCGCACTTTATTGGTGCGTAAAAAAACCCGCATGCACAACTCAGTTGCAGCGGGTTTTTGTATTTTTTACTGTGGTTTAACCAAAAATAGTACGCATTAGGCTGATTGTTTCGTTCACGCCACGGCCTTTTTGTACTTCGCTGATAATTGAATCACGCTTTGCGCGAATATGCTCAGGCATATCGTCAGCAGCAAGTGCGCGATCAACAAGTATTTCAGCAGACTCTTTACCACGACGCACTTTTCTAGTGCCAGTGGTAGTTGTACGCTTTGGCTTGCTCAATAACTTGATGTAGTTAGAGTTTTCAGGCGTGTTTTTGTCTGCATGATAGAAAAAGCACGGAATTAATGCTTTGATTGCAACAAGTTGTTGATCCAGCTCGCTGTCACCACTTGCCATTTTAAACCAAGACATACCATGAACTGCTTGGACAATATCCTGCCAATAACGCGCAAAGTCACGATTATTTAATTTAGTAATAGCCAATGCTGAACAAAGTGCATCTAAACGGGTGTTATTAATTGGTGTAAAAACATCTGGGCGGCGCATTGCTAATAGACGAGTTGCCGGTGCAAGCGTTGGCTTTTCATTGCTATCAGTAAAGGCTTTTAAATATTTGACCACAAATTCTTGGTAATCAGCTTCAGTTACTTCACCTTCTAAAGGTATATGTGCTAATGCTTCATCAAATAATGCCGGCAGGTCGGCAAGCATTTGATGAAAAGCTTTGGCGCTTTTAGTAGAGCTAAACCATTCGACATCAAAATTATAACTACTTGGATCCAGTGCAGAAGTATGTTTACCACTAAATGCTAATAAATCTTCAGGGATCATCTCTTTCAGTGATTGCTCGCGAATACCAGCTATATAGTTGGCAAGGCGTAACTGTTCATCAAGGGCTAACACATCTTTATGCTGCTCTATAAATACACTAACTACAGGCCAAGGCGCTACGCGTAATGTTTTCAATTGTAAGAAGCTAATTGCTGAAACTAATAAGTCATTAAGCTTTTTTAAAATTGGTAATTGATTGGTTTCGAGTAAATCATGATTAATACGGTCACGGCTAGCATTAAGTAGTTCATAGCACCAACCTAAGAAGTCTTCAGGATGATTTTCTATTTTCACCGCCATCAGGTTTAAGCTGATTTCAGAAGCCTGCTTTAGAATATTTTGATAAATATGGCCTTCTTGTTCGCCTAATGCCATTTGTGAAGGTGAAATGAGCAATTTTTTCATGCCTGATGGTACTCCGGTTAAATACATTTTTCAGTTGTTTAATTTTAGCGCAAAACGTCTTAAAACAACAGGGCTGTGCATCATACCGAAGAATACAGGGGATGCAATCTTGATAAGTTAAATCTGCACAAGATTGCATTTAAAGGGTTTAATCTGCTTATTCAAGTGAAAATAACTGCTCTACAGTAGTTTCAAACTGCCGAGCTATCTTCAATGCAATGATCACTGAAGGTGTAAAGCGTGATGTTTCGACCGTGCTGATTGTTTTGCGTGAAACGGCGCTAGCATCGGCTAGCTCTTGCTGTGAAAGCCCCGCGGCTTTGCGAAATTCAGCTATATGGTTTTGCAGCTAAAGGTATCAAAATGTTTCAGTAACAATTCATATATTCACTGTAGAATGCAGGAAATTGCATTTTTCTTCGTTGCACAATGATTTTAATGCTAACTCCCGCTATGATAAGAACATTATTTGCACATTTGAAAGGACCATCATGAAGACCTTATTTAAAGTTATTGGTGTCATATTATTATTGCTTGTTGCTTTAATTATTGCTGCACCGTTTTTAATTCCAACCGATGCCATTTTTAATAAAGTCTCTGAGCAGGTTGAGCAAACCACTGGGCGTACTTTAACTATTAAAGGCGATAAAACATTATCCGTTTTTCCTTCTTTGAAGCTTGAACTTGAAGATGTGCATTTTGCCAATATGAAAACTGGCTCACGTGCAGATATGGCAAGCATGCAGCAACTTGCAGTTCATATTCCTTGGTTTTCGCTATTTGGTGGTGAACTTAAACTAGAAAAGTTTGTGATCAATGAACCCAATATTCTGCTTGAAACAGATAAAAATGGTAAAGCTAACTGGCAGTTATTTGATGCAGTAGCTGCGAAACCTGAGCAGCAAACTCAAGCAGGTGAGGCAGTCAAACTACCTGAAAACTTTGATATTCAATTAGGTGAAGTGGCTATATATGGTGGGTCGTTTACTTATTTAGATGGTCAAACGGGAGCTAAACAGCAAATTAGCGATTTAGAATTGGCTATCTTACTGCCTTCACTGCATAAATCACTCGAAGTCAAAGGTGGGATCACTTATATGCAAGAGCGCTTTGAGCTTGATGTAACAGTTGATAACCCAGCTAAAGCAATAGCAGGTGATACATTTAATGTGACAACTGATGTCACTTCAAAGTTAGTTGATGTTGAGTTTAAAGGCTTAATAGCCGGTCAAGGTAAAGATATTCAAGGTCAATTAGCGCTCAGTGGTGATTCAGTAAAAGACATTGCTAAATGGCAGGGAGTCGAGCTGAACGCTAAAGAAAGCGCCTTTAATGCATTTAGTGTTAGTGGCAAAATGCGTATGCAAGGTGATAAGTTCAACCTAGCTGAATTAGTCGCCACTCTTGATGCATTAGAGATCAAAGGAAAAAGCGAGCTTAATTTAGGTAAGCGTTTAGCCGTTAATGCTGACATCGATTTAGGTATGCTGGACTTAAATCCTTACTTACCTGAGGTGGTAGCGCCAGCAGAGAAACCAGAACCTAAAAGTGACGAGCCAGCCAAACCAATTGTATGGGATGACACAAAAATGGATTTAAGTGGCTTAAATGCCTTAGATGCGAATGTGGTGATCCGTTCAAGTGGCTTAAAAGCAAATGAAATCAAACTTGGCGCTAATCAATTCACTGTAAACCTTAACAAAGGCGTAGCGAAAATTAGCCTAGGTAAGTTTGCCGCCTACGAAGGTAATGGTAAAGGCACTGTAACAGTTAATGCGAAACAAGCTCCTTACAAAATCAGCACCAACTTCTCGTTAGATAAAATAGACGCACAACCATTGCTGACAGATGCCGCTGGCTTCGATAAGCTAATGGGCAAAGGCTCACTCAATTGGGACTTAGCAACATCAGGTCAGAGCCAAAAAGACTTTATGAGTGCCCTACAGGGTAAACTAGCATTTGAATTTGCCGATGGTGCAGTAAAAGGCGCCAACATTGCTGAAATGGTTCGCAAAGGCAAAGAGCTAATTAAGGGTAACTTTGGTGCAATATCCGAAGGGCTAGATACTGGCTTTGATAATTCCCAGCAAACTGACTTCTCTGCGCTAACGGGTAGCTTTAACTTTACCAATGGCGTAGGTAAAAACACAGATCTGAGTTTGTTAAGTCCATTAGTACGTATTAGTGGTGAAGGGGATGTTAATCTACCCGCAACGACAGTTAACTACCGCTTAGTGACAGGCATAGTCGATTCACTCGAAGGGCAGGGGACCAAAGATGATAGTACCGGCTTTAAAATTCCAGTACGAATCAAAGGACCATTTCATGATGTTGGCATCAGCTTAGATGTAAGCAAAGCGGCAGAAGATGAAGTAAAAGAAAAAGCGAAAGATAAAATTAAAGATAAGTTAAAAGGTTTGTTTGGCAAATAATGCCGATTTTATTCGGTGATAAAACAATCAGGGCATAAAATTGCCCTGATTGTTTTATAATCAATGCTAAAATAGCAAAATATGTTTCATCGACAAAACAACCATCCTCGTTATTCTAAATTAATTAAAAAATAACCTACCACTACCCCCGCAATGCTGATACAATTGCCCGCCCTTGGGAGACAACTAGATTGTTTTTTGAGTGGTTTTTAACCTAAATGTCTTGATTTTAAACAAATTTAAGACAGTTGTAATAACTACACCGGAGGTCATTAACATGATCCAAATGCAAACTCAGCTGGAAGTTGCTGATAACAGCGGCGCTCGCAAAGTGCAGTGTATTAAAGTCTTAGGCGGTTCGCACCGTCGTTATGCAGCGATTGGTGACATCATTAAAGTTTCTGTTAAAGAAGCGATTCCTCGCGGTAAAGTGAAGAAAGGTGATGTTAAAAACGCGGTAGTTGTGCGTACTAAGAAAGGCGTTCGTCGTCCAGATGGTTCTTTGATCCGTTTTGACAGCAATGCGGCTGTTATCTTAAATGATAACTTGCAGCCAATTGGTACACGTATTTTCGGCCCTGTGACTCGCGAACTTCGTAATGATAAGTTCATGAAAATCGTTTCACTAGCCCCAGAAGTACTGTAAGGAGTCAATCATGGCAGCAAAAATCCGTCGTGATGACGAAGTAATCGTTCTAGCAGGTAAAGACAAAGGTAAGCGCGGCAAAGTGCTTTCAGTTGTTACCGAGTCTGGTCGAGTATTTGTCGAAGGCATTAACTTAATCAAGAAGCACCAAAAGCCGGTTCCACAATTGAACCAGCCAGGTGGTATTGTTGAGAAAGAAGCGTCTATTGACGTATCAAACGTTGCGATCTTCAACTCGGAAACGAGTAAAGCAGATCGTGTAGGTTTCAAGATTGAAGATGGTAAGAAATTACGTATCTTTAAATCTACTGGTAAAACTATCTAATAGTTGGAGTAGAATGATGGCGAAACTGCATGAAGTATATAAAGACAAAGTAGTTGCTGAACTTCAAGAGAAGTTTGGTTTCAGCTCTGTCATGCAAGTCCCTCAGATCGAAAAGATCACATTGAATATGGGCGTGGGCGAAGCCCTAGCTGACAAGAAAATTCTAGACAACGCTGTTGCGGATCTAGAAGCAATCGCTGGTCAGAAGCCACTCATTACTAAAGCACGCAAATCTGTTGCTGGCTTTAAAGTACGTGAAGGCTACCCAATTGGTTGTAAAGTAACCCTACGCGGCGAGCGTATGTGGGACTTTTTTGAGCGTTTGGTTTCAATCGCTATCCCACGTATCCGTGACTTCCGTGGTGTAAGTGCTAAGTCTTTTGATGGACGTGGTAACTACAGCATGGGCGTACGTGAACAAATCATCTTCCCAGAAATTGATTATGATAAAGTAGACCGCGTACGCGGTATGGATATCACAATCACTACATCTGCGAAAACAGATGAGGAAGGCCGTGCGTTGTTAGAAGCGTTTAACTTCCCATTCAAGAAATAAGGGTAGGGTTATGGCAAAGAATTCTATGAAAGCGCGCGAAGCAAAGCGCACGAAATTAGTTGCTCAGTTCGCTGAAAAGCGCGCAGCACTAAAAGCTATCATCAGTGATGTGAAAACATCTGACGATGATCGTTGGGACGCGGTACTTAAGCTACAAGCTTTACCACGTGATTCTAGCCCTGCACGTCAACGTAATCGTTGTAACATTACGGGCCGCCCACATGGTTACCTTCGCAAATTCGGCATGAGCCGTATCAAAGTTCGCGAAGCAGCTATGCGCGGTGAAATTCCTGGCCTTAAAAAGGCTAGCTGGTAATAGAATCACGGGAGTAAGACTATGAGCTTGCAAGATCCTATCGCGGATTTGTTTACACGAATTCGTAACGGTCAGTCAGCGAAAAAAGTATCTGTAACGATGCCTAATTCAAAGCTGAAAGTAGCATTAGCTAAAGTATTAAAAGATGAAGGTTATATCGTTGATTTCACAATCAGCGGTGATGTTAAACCTGAGCTTTCTATCGAGTTGAAATACTTCGAAGGCAAAGCTGTTATTGAAAATATCCAGCGTGTTAGCCGCCCTGGTTTGCGTATCTATAAGAGACGTGACGAATTACCAAAGGTAATGGGTGGTCTAGGTATCGCTATCGTATCAACTTCTAAAGGCCTAATGACAGACCGCGCCGCACGTAGTGCTGGTGTTGGTGGTGAAATCATTGGTTTTGTAGCTTAATCGGAGGGGAACTATGTCTCGCATAGCAAAGGCACCAATTAATGTTCCTGCCGGTGTAGAAGTTACATTAAAAGGCCAGGACATCACAGTTAAAGGCAAAAACGGCGAATTAACGCGTACTATCAACTCTGCAGTTGAAGTACAACTTAACGACAACGTTATTACAACTTTACCTCGTGAAGGCGTAGCCAATGCATGGGCACAAGCAGGTACTGCTCGCGCTCTAATCAACAATATGATTGTTGGTACGCATGAAGGTTACGAGAAGAAACTTCAGTTAGTAGGCGTTGGTTACCGTGCTGCAGCTAAGGGTAAAACATTAGATTTAACTCTTGGTTTCTCACACCCAGTTAATTTCGCAGTTCCTGAAGGAATTACGATTGAAACTCCAAGCCAAACAGAAGTTCTAGTTAAGGGCGTAGATAAGCAGTTAGTTGGTCAAACAGCTGCTAACATTCGTGCATACCGTAAACCTGAGCCTTATAAAGGTAAAGGTGTTCGTTATTCAGATGAGAATGTACGCCGTAAAGAGGCTAAGAAGAAGTAAGGTAAGACGATGGATAAAAAAACAGCTCGTCTACGTCGTGCTAAACGCACTCGTAGAAATTATATTGAACAAGGCACAACGCGTCTTGTTATCCACCGCACGCCACGTCACATTTACGCTCAAGTTGTAAACGCTGAGGGTAATGTACTGGCTGCTGCTTCTACTGTTGAGAAAGCTATTAGCGAAACAGTTAAAGGCACAGGCAACGTTGCAGCTGCGCAAGCAGTTGGTAAAGCGGTTGCTGAACGTGCGGCTGACAAAGGCATCGAAAAGATTGCTTTTGATCGCAGTGGCTTTAAATATCACGGCCGTGTGAAGGCGCTAGCAGATGCTGCGCGTGAAGCCGGTTTGCAATTCTAGGAGTAGACAATGGCTAACGTAGAAGCAAAGCAACAACAGCCTGATCTAGCTGAAAAGCTAATCGCGGTGAACCGTGTGTCTAAAGTAGTTAAAGGTGGTCGTATCTTTAGCTTCACTGCACTAACTGTAGTTGGTGACGGCGCAGGTAAAGTAGGTTTCGGTTATGGTAAAGCACGTGAAGTTCCAGCTGCTATTCAAAAAGCAATGGAAAAAGCACGTCGTAACATGATCAACGTAGACCTAAATGGCAACACATTACAGCATCCTGTTAAAGGAC
This sequence comes from Pseudoalteromonas sp. SG43-7, assembly GCF_014164295.1. Lineage (NCBI taxonomy): Bacteria > Pseudomonadati > Pseudomonadota > Gammaproteobacteria > Alteromonadales > Pseudoalteromonadaceae > Pseudoalteromonas > Pseudoalteromonas sp. SG43-7. The sequence goes on along the minus strand of NZ_JACJEY010000045.1, from coordinate 6,155 downwards.
GTCATGCTGGCTCTCTTGTGTTTATGAAACCAGCATCTGAAGGTACTGGTATCATCGCAGGTGGTGCTATGCGTGCAGTACTAGAAGTTACTGGTGTGCAGAACGTACTTTCTAAATGTTACGGTTCTACTAACCCGATCAACGTTGTACGTGCAACGATCTCAGCTCTTGAGAATATGAATTCTCCTCAGTCGATCGCTGCAAAACGTGGTCTTCGAGTAGACGAGATTCTGGGGTAAACCATGGCTAATAAAACTGTAAAAGTAACACAAGTAAAGAGCTCTATCGGTCGTTTACCGAAACATAAAGCTACATTACGCGGTCTTGGTTTACGTCGTATCAATCACACTGTTGAGTTAGAAGACACAGCATGTGTACGTGGTATGATCAACCAAGTTTCATACATGGTTAAGGTTGAGGGGTAATTCGAATGCATTTGAATACACTTTCTCCTGCTGCAGGTTCTAAATCTGCTGGTAAACGTGTTGGTCGTGGTATCGGTTCTGGTCTAGGTAAGACTGGTGGCCGTGGTCACAAAGGTCAAAAGTCACGTTCTGGCGGTAAAGTACGCGTTGGTTTTGAAGGCGGTCAAATGCCTATGCAACGTCGTCTACCTAAGTTTGGTTTCACTTCTCGCAAATCTTTAGTATCTGCAGAAATAAACCTATACGAGATCGCTAAAGTTGAAGGCGATGTGGTAGACCTAGGTACGCTACAGGCAGCTGGTCTAGTTAAAAAGAACGTTCTGTTCGTTAAAGTTGTTAAATCTGGCGAAGTTTCACGCGCTGTTACCGTTAAAGGCCTTAAAGCCTCTAAAGGTGCTCGCGAAGCTATCGAAGCCGCCGGAGGCAAGGTAGAAGACTAAGGAAGTACTAATGGCTAAACCAGGTCAAGATACACAAAGTGCACAAAGTGGGCTTTCGGAATTGAAACGTCGATTACTATTCGTATTGGGCGCTATCATTATTTACCGTCTAGGTTCATTTGTGCCAATCCCTGGGATTGACGCCGCTGTACTTGCCGATTTCTTCGAGCAACAAAAGGGCACCATTGTTGAAATGTTCAACATGTTCAGCGGTGGTGCGCTTGAGCGCGCTTCGGTGTTAGCACTGGGTATAATGCCTTACATCACAGCTTCAATTATTACGCAACTATTAACGCATATGTATCCTCCGTTTATAGAGCTTAAGAAAGAAGGTGAACAAGGTCGTAAGAAAATTAGCCAGTACACACGCTACGGCACGCTCTTGCTTGCTACTATCCAATCGATCGGTATTGCCACAAGCTTACCGGGTATGATGGACGGGTTAGTTGTTAACCCAGGTCTCGGTTTCTACTTCACCGCAGTGGTGAGTTTAGTAACTGGTACTATGTTCCTGATGTGGTTGGGCGAGCAAATAACTGAACGTGGTATCGGTAACGGTATCTCAGTTCTAATATTTGTTGGTATTGTAGCTAACCTGCCGTCTGCTATTGGTTCGACAGCCGAAATGGCGCGCCAAGGTGATTTACATGTTTTAGCACTGTTATTGATTGCGGTAATCGTATTCGCTGTTACTTATCTTGTAGTGTTCTTTGAACGTGGACAACGTCGTATCGTCGTTAACTACGCAAAGCGCCAACAAGGTCGTCAAGTATTTGCTGCCCAAAGCACGCATTTACCACTAAAAGTAAACATGGCGGGTGTTATTCCACCAATCTTTGCTAGCAGTATAATTCTGTTCCCTGGTACTATTGCCAGCTGGTTCGGCCAGGGTGAAGGTCCTGTCGCTGATGTGCTACAAGCGATTGCTACAACGTTGACTCCAGGTCAGCCTTTGTATGCAATAGTTTTAGCTGCGGCTATTATCTTCTTCTGCTTTTTCTACACAGCGTTGGTTTTTAACCCACGTGAAACAGCAGATAACCTGAAAAAATCTGGCGCATTTATCCCAGGTATTCGTCCAGGCGAGCAGACATCGAAATACATTGATAAAGTGATGACACGCCTGACATTGGCAGGTGCTTTGTATATAACCTTTATCTGTCTGGTGCCCGAATTCATGACCATGGCATGGCAAACGCCATTCTACTTCGGCGGTACATCAATTTTGATTATCGTTGTTGTGATCATGGACTTTATGGCACAAGTACAGACTCATATGATGTCTCATCAATATGATTCTGTGCTGAAAAAAGCGAACCTTAAAGGCTACGGTCGATAAGGTCAGTTTACGGAGTTGAGCAATGAAAGTACGTGCTTCCGTTAAGAAAATATGCCGTAACTGTAAAGTTATTAAACGTGCCGGTGTTGTACGTGTAATTTGCAGTGAGCCTAAGCATAAGCAAAGGCAAGGTTAATTTATAAGTCGTGCAGGCTGAGGTTTCTCGGCCTGTGTTTTCAGTTGTGATTTGGTCTTCGTTTGAGTATCCTTACGGGCTCTTCAAACAGATGATAACCGAATTCAAATATAGGAGATGTGTTAGTGGCCCGTATCGCTGGCATTAACGTCCCTGATCATAAACATGCAGTTATTGGTTTAACAGCTATTTATGGCATAGGTAAGACTCGCTCTAAGGCTATCTTAGTAGCGACTGGTATCGCCGAAACCACAAAAATCGGTGAACTTTCAGACGAAACACTTGACGTATTGCGTGAAGCAGTTGGCAAGTACACTGTAGAAGGTGATCTTCGTCGTGAAGTTACTTTGAATATCAAGCGCCTTATGGACCTTGGTTGTTACCGTGGCCTACGTCACCGTCGCTCTTTACCACTACGTGGTCAAAGAACAAAGACTAACGCGCGTACCCGTAAGGGTCCTCGTAAGCCTATTAAGCGATAAGGGGATAGTATTATGGCTAAGACACCAATTCGTCGTAAAAAGGTTAAAAAGCAAGTTGCTGATGGTATGGCTCATGTTCATGCTTCTTTCAACAACACTATTGTTACAATTACCGACCGTCAAGGTAATGCACTATCATGGGCTACTGCCGGTGGTTCAGGTTTCCGTGGTTCACGTAAATCTACACCATTCGCTGCTCAGGTTGCTGCAGAGCGTGCAGGTACTGCTGCTCAAGAATACGGTTTAAAAAATCTAGAAGTTTTCATCAAAGGTCCAGGTCCAGGTCGTGAATCTGCTGTACGTGCTTTGAATGCTGCTGGTTACCGTATCACCAACATTACTGACGTGACGCCAATACCACACAATGGTTGTCGTCCACCGAAGAAACGTCGCGTTTAACAATAGGTTAGGAGAAATAACATGGCAAGATATTTGGGCCCTAAGCTCAAGCTGAGTCGTCGTGAAGGTACTGACCTGTTCCTTAAGAGCGGCGTAAGAGCTATCGACTCTAAGTGTAAACTTGAGACTGCACCTGGTCAGCACGGCGCTCGTAAAGGTCGCTTATCTGATTACGGTTTACAATTACGTGAAAAGCAAAAAGTACGTCGTATCTACGGTGTATTAGAAAAGCAATTCCGTAACTACTACAAAGAAGCTGCTCGCCTTAAGGGCAACACAGGTGAAAACTTGTTACAGCTTTTAGAGCAACGTTTAGACAATGTTGTATACCGCATGGGTTTTGCAAGCACACGTGCTGAAGCACGTCAGTTAGTAAGCCACAAAGCGGTTTTAGTTAATGGTCGTGTAGTGAACATTCCTTCATTCGTAATTACTCCAGAAGATGTAGTAGTTATCCGTGAAAAGTCTAAGACACAAGCTCGTATCATCGCTGCTCTAGAACTAGCCGAGCAACGTGAAAAACCGACTTGGGTTGAAGTTGACGGTAAGAAAATGGAAGGTAATTTCAAACGCCTACCAGAGCGTTCAGACCTGTCTGCGGACATCAATGAACAACTAATCGTCGAACTTTACTCTAAGTAAAGTTAAGAGTTAAGAGAGGATAAAATGCAGGGTTCTGTTACAGAATTTCTAAAACCAAGGTTAGTCGATATCGACGCTATTAACCCAACTCGTTCTAAAGTAGTTTTAGAGCCATTAGAGCGTGGCTTCGGTCATACTCTTGGGAATGCCTTACGCCGTATACTTCTTTCGTCAATGCCAGGATGTGCAGTAACCGAAGTTGAAATCGACGGTGTGTTGCACGAATACAGCGCGAAAGAAGGCGTACAAGAAGACATCATTGAAATTCTGTTAAATCTTAAAGGTCTAGCAGTTACTTTGGAAGGTAAAGATGAAGTTTTTCTTACCCTGACTAAGTCTGGTGTAGGCCCTGTGACTGCGGCTGATATTCAGCACGACGGCGATGTAACCATTGCCAACCCAGATCATATTATTTGTCATTTAACGGCAGATAATAGTGCGATCAGCATGCGAATTCGTGTTGAACGTGGTCGTGGGTATGTGCCGGCATCTAGCCGTTTATCCTCTGATGACGATGAGCGTCCAATTGGTAGATTGTTGCTTGATGCATCATTTAGCCCAGTTGAACGTATTGCGTACTCGGTTGAATCAGCACGTGTTGAACAACGTACAGACTTAGACAAGTTAATCATTGATATGGAAACAAACGGCACTATAGATCCAGAAGAAGCGATCCGCCGTGCGTCGACTATCTTAGCTGAGCAGCTAGAAGCATTCGTAGACTTACGTGATGTTACTGAGCCAGAAGAGAAAGAAGAGAAGCCAGAATTCGATCCTATTCTACTTCGTCCAGTTGATGATCTTGAACTAACAGTGCGTTCAGCAAACTGTTTGAAAGCCGAGCAAATTCAATATATCGGTGATTTAGTTCAGCGCACAGAAGTCGAGCTTCTTAAAACGCCTAACTTAGGCAAGAAGTCTCTGACTGAAATTAAAGACGTGCTAGCTTCACGTGGTCTATCTCTAGGTATGCGCCTAGAAAATTGGCCACCTGCAAGCCTAGCTGAATAATCTAAATCACTATATTAGTTTAGTTAGAAGGATAGGGTCATGCGCCATCGTAAGAGTGGTCGTCAATTAAACCGTAACAGCAGCCATCGTAAAGCGATGTTCAGCAATATGGCAGGTTCTTTGGTGAAACATGAAATCATCAAAACTACTTTGCCAAAAGCGAAAGAGTTACGTCGTGTAATTGAACCTTTAATCACACTGGCTAAGACTGACAGTGTAGCAAATCGCCGTTTAGCGTTTGCTCGCACGCGTGATAAAGAAGTAGTTGGTAAGTTGTTCAGTGAAATCGGTCCTCGCAATACAGACCGTCCAGGTGGTTACACTCGTATTATTAAGTGTGGCTTCCGTGCTGGTGACAATGCACCAATGGCTTATATTGAACTAGTAGGTCGCACATCTGCGAACGAAGAAGTTCAAGAAGACGCGCAGTCTGCTGAGTAAGTCTTAAAGACACCAAAAAGCCGAGCATAAGCTCGGCTTTTTAATATCTAAAATTTAGCAAAAAATAATATCGCTATCAGTATCCCTGTATATAGCGCAACATCTCAACTATACCATTATCAAACCAACATCTTTGTAAGCCACTAAGCGTCACTAGAATCTACTTCCCTTAATAACCATTTGTTATTCAACTAGCTCGTTAATTTAAACTTCATGATCGGTAATAACATTTATAGCTTTGAAAGTTACCCTGCTACTGAATATGTAGCTGTATAAATCTATAGAGTCTACTTTTACCTATGATTTAAATGCGTGATAACTGCGACTGTCAGTGTTTGACCCTCATAAGTTATTAACAATATACATAGGTAAAGATTATAAACTTAGGTCATTTGATCAAAATATTGATCATTTCAGTAGTGGATCGTTTTTTCGATTAAAGATTGAATCTGGGTTTCTTCATTTAACTTACACTTATATAGTTAAAAACAGGCTGGTTTAGTGTTGTTTTTGAGCGTTTAGCTTAAATACTCAGCGAACAGTGTTTTATTTTAAGTTTTCTTCAAAAAAAGGTTGATCTGTTTTTGGATCTCCCTATAATGCGACCCCACTGAGACGGCAGACAGCAACGCTTAGCGAGGCAAGAGTTAATCAGTTAGTCGAGTAAAACTTGAGTTTAGATTTTTAATAAAGTTTAAAATTAAGTGTTGACAAGAAAATAGGAAAGCGTAATATGCGCAGCCCTAGCGAGATAAAGTTTAACTTTAACCGCAACGTTCTTTAACAATATAAAGCAATCATCTGTGTGGGCACTCGTACAGATTGAGTTCTAACAGCCGA
>NZ_JACJEY010000044.1:0-41397 GCF_014164295.1 Pseudoalteromonas sp. SG43-7 | reverse complement strand
TATAAAACCTCTTAATAACATCAATCAAACCTTACCTTATATTCTTTAATCGATAATTAGCTCAGTTTAAAAAAAGAGCATCGCCACCCTTCACCAATAATGGCGAGGGTCACTGGTACAAGTCCAGAATCACCCACCACATATAAAACCTTTTAATACCCACAATCAAACCTTACGTTATATTCTTTAATCGATAATTAGCTCAGTTGAAAAAAAAGAGCATCGCCACCCTTTACAAATAATGGCGAGGGTCACTGGTACAAGTCCAGTATCACCCACCACATATAAAACCTCTTAGTAATTCTGTTAAAAATAAAATTCAAAAAGCCTCTAAATACGCTAATTCTTTTCCAAACCTGAAACTCTTTTAATGTGTTCCTTGATGGATAATTAAGTTTGAAAAGCATCAACCTAGGCGCTTTACAAAGCTAGGGTCTCCTATCTCTATAAAAATCCTCAAGCAATAACTAGCGCTACCTAAATTTGGATAATCAAGCTGCTTGAAAATTCATAACTGATCAAATAAACGAAGTCTGCGGTATTAAATTTTAAATTCCCTTGTCAGCGACTAGACTGTTTATTATAGTCTCTGATACGTTCATGTGGTCACAAGTCTAATGCCAGCAAAGATTTTTTCTAATGCAAAAATACTTATAGTTGAAGAGCAACCTCTTGCTCAAAGCTATATGAAACAGTCGCTCGAAAAACTTGGCTTTCGACAGCTGCGCTTTGCTGAACATGCAAATTCGGCTAAAGAGCAGTGCACCAGTGAACAGTTTGATCTGATTGTTTGCTCTTTTAATTTAAGTAAGCAGCAAGACGGCTATCAGCTATATGAAGAGTTACGCGTTAAGCGTTTAATAAAAAACTCTACTGGGTTCATTTTTATTTCAGCTGAAACCAGTGGTTCTTTGGTACACAGCGTGCTTGAACTGCAACCCGATGACTTTTTAGTCAAGCCATTCACCATATATGATCTTAAAACACGTATAGAACGAATTTTGCTGCGTAAAAATCATTTACAAGCAATATATAATTTCATTGACGATGGGAATGACTCTAAAGCGCTAAAAGCAATCAATACTGCGCTTGATGAAAAAGGCAATGCTTATAGTGCAATATTATTGCGTTTAAAAGGTGACGCCCTACTTCGCTTAAAACGAGCAGATACCGCAAAAGCTTTCTTTAAATCAGTTCTTGATATTCAAAAATTTACATGGGCAAAGGTAGGTTTAGTTGAAGCATTAATTGCGAATAACGAGCATATTCTTGCGCAAAGAATGCTAAAAACGATGCTGCTACGTCATGAAACACGATTAGTCGCACTCGATTTACTTGGTAAGCTGGAGATTAAATTAAACCAATTTGAATTAGCGCAAGATTTTTTAAGCCAAGCCGTTGATATAGCTCCACGCAATATCGAGCGCCAAAAATCACTTAGCCATGTATCGCTGGTAAATCATGATTATGAAAAAAATTACCTTACACAAAAAGACATCGCCAACTTTGCCAAACATTCGATTCACGATCACCCTGACGTATATTTAAATGCAGCACGGGCGGGTATTGATTTTGCATTAACAACAGATCAAAGCGATCAAATTCAACGTATTTCAAGACAAACCAATAAATACTTAGCTGATTTAAAAAGCCAATTTCCAAATAGTCACAATCAGGCGCAAATAGATGTTTTAAATGCCCGTTTACACTATTTGAAAGATGAGCATCAAAAAGCGAAAATGTTGATTGAGCAGCTCGACGATGACGATAGCCACATTCGCTCTGTAGACGGCGCACTTGATAAAGCAAAGGCATTTCATGAACTGGGGTTTCACCACAAAGCACAGTCATTATTTAACCAAATTATTAGTCATTGTGAACGTCATCCAACAGTGAGTGATGCTGTTTATTTACGTTATATTCAACAACAACAAAGTGAACGCCGTGATATAAAAATGGGCCCTAAAGAGCTGAATAACCATGCAGTTACACAGTTTAACCGTGGTCAATTAAATACCGCTCTTGAAGCATTCACACAAGCATTTAGAGTAATGCCTCGTAATCCAAGTATTGCTTTAAATTTATTGCAGTGTCTATTTGATAGTTCCAAGCAAAATGGCCAAACGTTAAACCTAATGATGGCAAAAAAATGCTATGCGTTACTCAATACGACAACATTAGACAACGAGCAGCAACAACGCTTTAATAAAATAGTACAACAAGCAACGAGTATGGGGCTAACACTTGCTAATCTAGAAGAGCCAGGCAAAACCAAATAGAATAATAAATAGTTTAGATAAGGTGTTGTTTATAAGAATGAGGAATTCAAAATATCGCTGACAAGCGGTGATATGACTTTTAAAATCCAGCCTTACTGGAATCGGATTATGTAAATTCAGTAAGGCATTGGTTATTGTCAATTACGAGCTAATAAATTACACCTTCTTCAATGAGACCGCGTTTATACAATAACGCAGACCACTTGGCATTGGTCCATCTGGGAATACATGACCTAAGTGCGCATCACATACATTACATACAGTTTCTATTCTTTGCATACCGTGGGTCTTGTCACCATTGTAAGCAATCGAGTTTAGTTGCGCGGGTTGAGTAAATGATGGCCAGCCAGTGCCGCTATCAAATTTTTCATCACCATCAAATAATAAGTTATCACAACATACACAGGCGTACTTACCAGGTTCAAACAAGGTGCAGCTATCTGAGCTGTGTGGGCGCTCTGTGCCTTTATTACGAGTCACATAAAAGGCTTCTTCGGTTAATTGTTCACGCCATTGCTGCTCGGTTTTTACTACTTTACGGCTCGGCTCTGGATTGCCTTTATTGGCAAAGTTTAGAATATCATTCCAATTCAACATAACTGACCTCATTGAGTAAGATGGGTTAATTTATTGCTATCCACATTATCATGGTATCGCGCTAATAACATTGTCAGCTTGGATTTATCCGCACTGCACAAAATGGTTTTGTAGGGGGTGAAAAATAATTTTGGTACTGGCTACGGGAATGTTTAAACTCACTAGCTACGTTTATCTGCACTGTTAAACCAGCCATCTCAACAGACTCAACGCCTATTAGTGAGCTAAATAGCTTCAGTACACCAATGACAGATTCTTACTAAGCCTATTTGCTGTTACATACTATATATACCCTGTTGATCACTATTTAGTTTCATACAATGGTAATTAATTTTTTTTCATTTTCAGTCAATAGTGTATTAAAGTATTGTGTTAGCTCTGCTTTAGTTGCCGGTAAGCCTATTGAGCATTGACGCTGTTCGCTGGAGAGAATTAAGAATTGGTCATCATGGCACTGTATTTCCTTGATACTATCAATAAGCAGCCATTGTGGGCCGTGAGTACGGTCAAAAAAACCTGAAAGGGTAAAGACCAAAAGGTGCTGTTGTTCGCGTCGAATAAACTTATCTAGGCTATTACGTGCTTTAAATAGTGGTGTTAGCCGATAACAGCATGAGCTAAATACAAATAGCCATACAGCTATTAACAATACAAACCACGCTTGCTGAAATAACATGGTAAATACACTCAACAATAATAACACGATACCGAAACAGCCGACGATCAGCGCCAGTAATTGATTAATTTTACGCATCAAAGACTCCTTGCAACGTTAACCTGAATTACTTACTTGCACTTTTTTCATCGGTTTCAGGATCGGGCCAATCATTAAAAAACACCGTTAAATAACGACTTTTTGCTAAATATAATAATACCCACAATACCGTCACCATTTGCAGCGCTAAAAACATCGAAAACTGATAATAACTATGAGCGGCTTGAATAATCAGCCAGCTTAAATCTATCGCTGCACATGCTAATAATGGCCACCGCATAAAACGCCACACTCGCGCTAACCATGCTGCACTGTCTGCGCTTTTTTGTGGCCTGCGCAAACAAAAAATTACGGCAGGAATAATGGCTATTGCACCAATAGCCAACGCACAGAAAAAGTCAGCTTTAGATCTAAACACTAATGACATTAAATCAAGCTCAGGACGCCTGCTCAGTGCCGCAATGATCCAAATAAAGTAGGCACGAAGTAATACCAGTAAACTCAAATGAAACGCGATTGGAGTGCGATAGGTGCCATATTTGTCCCAATACTCTGGTCCATAACGCTTCATAACTGGTTTTTCCTCTCGGCTACTACGCCAAGTAATATGAATGCAGCCACGGCTGTAACACCTAACCAGCGCACACCAAAGAACATCAGTAACTGGCTTAGTAATGGAGTGACAAATACTACTAACAAGCCAAAACCAAACCCGGTTACCAGTACAAATGCACATACTCTGAGTATAAAGTGGCGCCTTGCTACAAAGCGTTTCGTGGTTTTGATAATCTCATTTGCATACAAAGACACCAAACACACCACCAGTAACAATGCGATATTATATAAGTAAGGCTTTAGCCACTGACCAAAGGTCAGTGCTAAATCCTGAAAAAGCGTAATAATGCTATCCATTATGTTGCGCCAGTAATGCAATTAAATCATCTTCGGTCAGTATTTCAATGCCTAAATCTTGTGCTTTCGTGAGCTTAGAACCGGCTTTTTCACCCGCTATTAACGCATCGGTTTTAGCTGATACACTACCTGAAACTTTCGCCCCTAACTGCTGCAAGCGTGCTTTTGCATCATTTCGATTAAGCTCGTTCAAAGTACCCGTTAACACATAGGTTAAGCCTGCTAACGGTTGTGAGTCTTCGCTTGGCGGCGTGAGTTCTGGCCAATGAATACCCTGCTCCAGCAAGGCAGTTACGACATCTAAATTATGTTGCTCAGCAAAAAAACCACGCACATGCTTGGCTACAATTTCCCCAACATCACTAACTTCGACTAACGCTTCGGTTGTTGCCGCAGTTACTTTATCTAGCGTTAAAAAGTGATTAGCTAAATTTTGCGCCGTCGCTTCACCGACTTCACGAATACCTAATGAGTATAAAAACTTAGCCAACGTCGTTTGTTTTGCATCATCAAGTGCAGCTACTAGGTTTTTCGCCGATTTTGGCCCCATGCGCTCAAGCGATTCAAAATGTCCTTGTTTAAGTATGAATAAGTCTGCTGGCGTTTTAATGAGCTCTCTGTCCACCAGCTGTTCAACAATTTTATCGCCAAGGCCATCGATATCGAGTGCTTTGCGTGAAGCAAAGTGTTTGATCGCTTCTTTACGCTGTGCTTGGCACACCAGACCTCCTGTACAGCGCGCTACGGCTTCGCCTTCAATGCGTTCAACATGGGAGTCACAAATTGGACAAGTAGCCGGAAACTCAATCTCTTTGGCATCTGTTGGACGGCGCTCTAATACCACTTGGGTGATTTGTGGGATCACATCACCAGCACGGCGAATGATCACAGTATCGCCAATTTTTACACCCAAACGCTCTATTTCATCACGATTGTGTAACGTTGCATTTGAAACCGTGACACCACCAACAAATACCGGCTCTAAACGAGCCACAGGGGTAATTGCGCCAGTGCGCCCTACCTGAAATTCAACATCCAGTAGCTGAGTGATTTCTTCTTGCGCAGGAAACTTATACGCAATCGCCCAACGCGGAGCTCGCGCTACAAAACCTAACCGCTCTTGTAGTGCTTTGTTATTTATTTTGATCACCACACCATCAATTTCATACTTCAAGCTGCTGCGGCGCTCAAGTATATCTTGATAGTAATCCAAAGCAGCTTGCTGGCCTTCGACTAATTTTGTTTCCGGGCAAAGTGGTAACCCCCAGTCAGTTAGCTTAGCCAATTGCTGGTAATGATCACTTGGTAATTCACCATTTGTCACAACACCAATACTGTAGGCATAAAACATCAAAGGTCGCTTGGCGGTGATTTTTGAATCGAGTTGACGCAAGCTGCCTGCGGCTGCATTACGTGGATTAACAAATACTTTGTCGCCACGCTTTTCGGCTTCAGCATTAAGTTTGTCAAATCCGGCGCTATCCATGAACACTTCACCACGAATTTCAATTTCCTCGGGAAAGTCATCGCCACGTAATTTTAGCGGTACATTACGAATCGTTTTAACGTTAGTGGTAATATTTTCGCCGGTGTGCCCGTCGCCACGCGTTGCCGCCAGCACTAACACACCATTACGGTATAAAATCGACACCGCTAAACCGTCAAGTTTTGGTTCACAGCAAAAGGTCAGCTCATTGTTATCCATCAAACGTTCTTTAATGCGGCGATTAAAAGCGCTGAACTCTTCTTCACTAAAAGCGTTATCAAGTGACAACATCGGCACTTGATGAGTGACTTGCTCAAACTTAGCAAGCGCCGCACCGCCTACTTTCTGGGTCGGTGAATCAGTACTCAAGTACTCAGGATTTGCTACCTCAAGCGCACTTAATTGTTGTAATAAACGATCATACTCTGCATCAGGAATGCTTGGGTTATCAAGTACATAATAATTATGATTGTGATCTTCTAACTGCTGACGAAGTTGCGTTATTTGCGCTAACACTAAAGTGGACATACTGACCTCAAAAAACATAAAAAAGCCACTTAAACGAGTTATCGCCAAGTGGCTTATAAAATTCTTAATTAATTAACTGTATATTGCAGGTGATTAAGCTGAAAAGCGTCTCACTTTTTCAACATAATTGCGCACACTATCAACGGTCATTTCTTCTCGTTGTGAGTCTAAAATAACGGCGCCAAATTCATCTGCTAACTTTTTAGCCGCACTGTGCAACATATTAAATGCAGCAAGCCCGTCACCATCACACGGCAAGGTCATAAACAAGCTAATTCCAGCGGTGCTAAATTGTTCCATATTATCTATGTCAAAAGTACCAGGGTTGTACATGTTCACTAACCGAAACAGCACTGGACCATGACCAGCAGGATCTAAATGGCGATTAAAAAAGCCTTCTTCAGAGTACTTAAAGCCAAGTGTGTTTACTGCTGGCAATAATTTGCTGCCTTCCATACTCAAGCCTTCAGGCATTTGAATATGCACAATGATAAAATCACTTGCAGCCGGTTGCTCAGCTTCATCCTCTACGCTTGCATCTGTTGCAGTAGTCACATCATCAACCTCAGCGGCAGGTTCGTCATCTGACGCTGCAAAAGAGTGTGGTTGCTTTTCATCAGCACTGAAACTTAAATCCCCAAACTGCGGTTCATCACGCTCAGTATGAGATGCTGGCTCAGCTACGCTTTGACGCTCAGTAGGCGCTTGATCTGCAGGCTCAACCCGCTCATCATTAGTCGCAACGGGTGCATCTTTTTTACGAACTGACCATAGGCCATGTATTAATAATCCACCAATGACAATTACACTGATAATGATTAAAACCCATCTTAATTGTTCGGCCATCCCCTCACCTTTTATTATTTATCTACTCAAATATTAATATTTATGCATGTGCCATTTGCACCGCTTGTTCAATATCTACAGCGACCACACGCGAAACGCCCGGTTCAGCCATTGTTACACCCGTCAACCTGCCAGCCATTTCCATGGCAATTTTATTATGACTGATATAAATAAATTGCACCGATTGTGACATTTCTTCCACTAATCGGCAAAATCGCCCAACATTCGCATCATCCAATGGTGCATCAACTTCATCCAGCATACAGAACGGAGCTGGATTGAGCCTGAATATTGAAAATACCAATGATAATGCGGTCAGCGCTTTTTCTCCACCACTTAAAAGGTGAATTGTTGAATTTTTCTTGCCCGGTGGGCGTGCCATTATACTAACACCACTTTCCAGTAAGTCATCACTGGTTAATTCAAGATATGCACTGCCGCCGCCAAATACTTTAGGAAATAACTGACCAAAATCGTGATTTACTTGATCAAAAGTCATTTTAAAACGCGTTTTGGTTTCGCGATCAATTTTTCCAATTGCACCTTCAAGTGTCGTCAATGCTTTGCTTAAATCCTCGACTTGACGATCTAAATACTGGCTACGCTGCTGCGCTTGTTCAAACTCATCAATCGCCGCTAAGTTCACCGCGCCCAAGTCACTTAAACTTTGTCCTACTTTATTAAGCTGTCCTTGATAAGTGTTTATACTGGCGTTTTCAGGGAGCTGTGCCAATACTTCTTTCAAGTTTTGCTGTAACTCACCCAGAGGTTCAAGAGCTGCCTGTGCTTTAATTAATAAGCTCTGCTCTTCGAGGGCAAGTTGTTGTAATTGTTCTTGTAAAAGTACCAGCTCCCCCTGCGACGCTTTAAGCGTTGTTTGTTTATCTACAAGAGCTGTTTTAGCTTCCGTCAATGCACTTTGCAAATTTTTGAGTTCAATGTCACTTTGTTGATGTTGCTCCAACAATAATATTATTTGCTCTGCGACCTCTTCTAATGGGATCACCAACTCTTCAATTTGCGCGGTTAACTCACTGACAGCTTCACTGGCGGTTTCGCTGGCGGTCGTTGCATGCTGTAATTTAGTGTCACTGAGTTGACATTCACTGCGCGCTTTTTGCTCACTTAGTGTCGCCTGATGGGCAAGCGTTTTATAGTGTTCAAGCTGAGCGTTTGCCTGTTTATATTGCTCATCAGTGTGTTGCTGCTGCACTTGAGCATCATTAAGCGCAACACTTATTTCATCACGCTGTTTTGCCACACTTGCTATATGTTGCTGTTGTTCAGCCACTTTATTCTCTATGCTCGTGTGTTCAACGTTTAACTGCTGTAGCTTCGCTTGTAATTTATGTTGTTGATTCTGAAACTGCTGTAATTGCTCTTTGAGCATATCGCGACGAGTGCTTCCTGAGGCCACTTGTTGAGCAAGCTGATGTACCGCTGCTTTTAACTCTTCGCTTTGTGCCTTCAATTGCTCACAGACTCGCTGTTGTTCTGTAAGCTTATTGCTTTGTATAGCTAGTTCGTCACTGAGTTGAGATGCTAACTGCGTTGCTTCGGCCAACTGTTTATGTTTGATCAGCAACGAATTTTCTGCACTTTTACTGGCTTGTTGATACCAATTGCGGCCCTGAATATTACCTTGGCGATCAATCACTGCAAGCCAATACTCATCCGCTAAATCATTATGTTCAAAATCATTTTTATACTTAATGCGATGTAATAAATCAGGGTAAACCCCTTGCTCTATAAACACCGCTAATGAGCTTTGCGGTGCGGTGTCGGTAGTTGGCCATACTCCGTTAGGTGTTGCTATAGATGTCACATTTAATTGTTCAAGCCCTTGTAATGCTTGTTCAACCACATGCTCAAATCCAGTACGTACAACTAACTGTGCCAAAACATCGCCACTACCTTGCGCTGGAGTATCTGCGAGTATTGTATTCAAGCCTGCTATTTTGGCTTTATTCTCGTTTTGTTGTTGTGCTAGTGTTTGATGTGCATCTTGGCAGGTGCGTAACACGCTTTGAGCTTGTTGATTATTACTATTTACTTTGTTTAAGGCAGTTTGTTTTGCTGCTAACTCTTGCGTTAGTGACTGCATTAACTGCTGCTGCTGCGCTACTTGTTCAGCAATTGGGTTTTCTGCCAGCTCTATTAATTCGCTTTCTAATGCCGTTTGCTGGTTTTTAATATAGTGCAAATTTTGCAGCTGTTGATCGGCTATATTTTGTTGCTTGCTATATTGCGTATTAATAGCCTGAAACTGTTCATTAACTCGTTGCCAATCAGTAGCACTGCGCTGCTTGGCACTGTGCAACTGTGCCACCGCGTCGGCCATCTCAGTGACTTGTTCTGTACATATTAAAGTATGTTCAATTGCCTCTTGTAACGCATTTTGTAGCTCATCAGTATGGTCTTTTTGTTGTTGTTGCAGCTGCTGATTTTGTAACTGCAACTGTTGCTGTTTGATCAGATTGTGACTAAACGCTTGTTGTTGTTGTTTTAAGTTTATTTGCTGTTGCTCAGCACGAGTCAATTCAGTGTGCGTTTGGTGCTGGGCTTGCTGCGCATCATTGAGTTTTTCAAGTTGCAATTGCACTTGGTTTTCAAGGCTTGCTAGTACATCGTCATGACCTGAATGAGCAGTTTTAAAAAAGCTAATTTGCTCATTCAGCTTGGCCATTGTGTCGGCTTTAGTCACTTGTTGCTGATGTAGCTTTTGCCATTTTAAGACCGCTAGTTGCCCTTTTAAAGTGCGCTCTTGGGTTTTTAACTCGCGGTATTTTTTTGCTTCAACTGACTGTACTGCCAGTTTATCAACTTGTGCTTGCAGCTCTTGGCGAACATCGAGTAAGCGTTCAAGGTTTTCGCGGGTACTTTTGATCCGGGTTTGCGTTTCACGACGGCGCTCTTTGTATTTTGAAACGCCTGCTGCTTCTTCTAAAAACACCCGTAAATCTGCCGGTTTACTCTCAATTAAACGCGAGATCATGCCCTGCTCGATAATCGCATAACTACGCGGACCAAGACCTGTGCCTAAAAATATATCGGTAATATCTCGTTTGCGGCATTTACTGCCATTGAGAAAATACAGCGATTGCCCGTCGCGTGTTACCAAACGTTTAATAGCCACTTGATTTCGATCGGCAAAAGTATTCGGTAAGTGCCCTTGGGTATTATCAAAAATCAACTCAACCGACGCTTGAGAAATAGGTTTGCGATTGGTTGAGCCATTAAAAATAACATCGGTCATGGCATCGCCACGCAGATTTTTAGCAGAGCTTTCGCCAAGCACCCAACGCACAGCATCGATGACATTAGACTTGCCGCAGCCGTTTGGGCCAACGACACAGGTCATTTGATCTGGGAATGGAATTTTAGTGGGCTCTACAAAAGATTTAAAACCCGCTAATTTTATGGTGCTCAAACGCATCTAATTGGTTTACCGATTGTTATTGTTATAGCTTGAGTATTTAATTTAACCGTTCTTGACGATAAAAGTAAGTACAGGGATTAAGCTTGGCGTTTAAAATTATCTAAAATAATACCCGTTGCCATGGCTACATTGAGAGATTCTGCACCACCAAAAGCGGGGATGGTTATTTTATCTGTTACCAATGCTGCGCAAGCTTGACGTATTCCATGAGACTCACTACCCATTAACAAAACACCTTGGCCTGTAAATTGAGTTTTATGCACGCTTTTTCCATCTAAAAAAGCGCCATAAATAGGTAAGTTTAAACCACTTAAGTACGCAGGCAACTCAACTTGACTCACTGAGACTCTAACAAACGAGCCCATAGTGGCGCTAATAGTTTTAGGGTTATAAGCATCGGCACTATCTGTGCTGGTGACAATATGCTTGATCCCATACCAATCAGCTACTCTGATAATGGTACCTAAGTTGCCTGGATCAGATACGCCATCAAGGGCTAAGATTAAACCGCTTGCCTGCGGTGCACTCGCTGTTGGCATGTCAACTATCGCAATAGCTGCATTATTACTCACTAAAGTACTTGCTTTAGTTAACACATCTTCATCGGCTTCAATCATGTTTACGTGAGTAAACTGCTGCTGGAACTGCGCAATAAAGGCTGCTGTCGCAAATATATCAATAATTGTTAAACCACTTGCCAATAACTCAAGTACGTTTTTTTCACCTTGCACAAGGTATTGATTATGTTGCTTTCGGTACTTTTTTTGACCTAATGCACGAATTAACTTGAGTTGGTTTTTTGAAATCATAACAGCCCCATAAAATGATGGGCACAGTATAGCAGATTTAACATCGAGTTCTGAACTTGAAAAAACCTCACAGGATCAATTAATGCTGTTTGCGCTGCGTTCAAAAGTCATATTAATACGGATAAACATACCTTTAATGGCTTCAAGCTGATATGTATCACTCACATGTATCATCAGTTCGTTGTAAAGCTCATCACAAGCCATTGTAAACGTATCATCGCACTGGCCTTTTGTAGCCAGCAAAAAGGCTCTAGCCAGTGAGCTTTGCCACCTTTGTAAATATTTAAGCTGATTATCACCCACTGCCTGTTGGCAAATTGAGTGTAAACGCACCGACGCATGACCTAGATTAAGCCCAGTTAAAGCAAGATCAGTAATAGCACGTGATTCTGAGCCTTGATCATAATTGGTTAAACGCAGTAACCGATCAGCCATACGTCGGTTATACCAAAGAGCGGGTGATCTATGTTGATGAATTTCTGATAAATCTTTATAGGTTGCTTTAAACACGCGATGCACTAACAACTGCACACTCGGACCTGTAAATAGTTGGAAAATCCAAAATAAAATACATACTCCAAGAAAAATAGCCAAAGCTGAGCTGAGCGTATAATTGATTGAAAACGCAAGGCTCATGTCAGTGCTGGGCTTAACTAAAATCGTAAATGGAATACAGAACCCTAGCCCGTAAGGTAACGTTTGCTGATCGCCTAGTAACAATAAGCCAATAAAATATGGCCCAGCTAACACCAACAATAATATTTCAAGTTGCCCACCACTTTGTGATAATAAATTTAAAGCATAAAAAATAGCCACAAACGAGGCTACCACAACACCAACTAACAATCGCTTCATAACTATTTGTAAAATTGCCAGCGGGATACGAGCCAACATAATCGAAAAAATAACGGGTAAAATCATGATCAATAATGCAGCGGATGATCCAGTATTAACCCAAATAAATGCCCCGATTGAAAATACCAAGCTGGTTCGAAAACCAACAATAATACCTGCTAATGGATCTCGGTATGTCAACATGCTCGGAGCATTAAGCAGTGTTTTATCTCGTTGCTCTAATGCTTTATATGCCCGCAATAAAATTGTTAATTCATTCGCGATATCTAAACTGACATTTAAAATATGTGATTCAAATGGCAGCTCACAGGTTTGTTGCGCCCGGTGATCAGTTAATGCGCGCCGCAACTGTTTTACTTCTTTAGCACAGTATTCAAAACAGTCTGATTTTTCTATTAGCGTAAACATATCTTTTAATTGCTTGATTAACTGAGTAATCTTTGGTGTGATTTGCTCAGGATGATTACGCTGTAAGCGCCCCATTATTTGTACTAAGGCAAGAAGAGATAAAACTTTTTGTGCGATTTGATTGGCAGCCCTTGAACGCCCTGGACCTTTTGGCCCTTCGTAGCGAACTGCACTTGAGTCTTCACTAATACTGCCAAGCGTTGCCATTATGCGATCTATTTGCTGATGACGGTTTTCAGAAGAGCCCGCTTTATCAAGCTCAGTTACCAAATAATGTAACGTTTGATTAATGACAGACTTTGCCTGCGTTTGTAAGAGCTGCTTGACCTTAACAGGCCATAATAGATGGCTCACTAACCCTGCGCATACTGAACCGACTATAATTTCACTTACTCGTGATTGCGCCACCGAGAAGATACTTTCACTACTGACTGTTGCAGGATTTACCATCACTAACAAAATAATGATAGCAGCCGTTACGCCGGCCATAGCAAATGCGTAAACAAAATTTGCTTGGCGCACCATAGCTGACAATGCAGAGTTTAAACCGAGCCAAAAAGCCAATCCACCCAGCGCTAAATAAGGGTAAGCACTGAGCTGAGTGAGCACTAAAATACCAAATAGGCCACCCACCAAAGTGCCTACAATCTGACAAAGCGCTTTTTCAATAACGAGGCCACTTTCAGGGCGGATCTGTAAAAACACCGCAGAAACAAGTGCCCAATAAGGTCGATCTAGATTTAAATAAATGGCAATTGTCAACGACATTGCCATGGCAATCACCCCTTTTAATGCAAACTTGATAGCCTGTTCTTTGGGGCATAGAAGATTATTTAAAACAAGATGCAAAACTAATACCTATTCCGTAGCAAGGTGAATAGTCGCTGTCATACCTGCGCTTAGCTGGATCCCTTCTGGCAAAGCATCTAGCTTAATATCAACTGGAATACGCTGCGATAAACGTACCCAATTAAATGTCTGCTGCACTTGAGGTAAAAGTTGGTTATTACTTTGCGTATTGATATTCGCGATTGCTTTACCAATACTAACTACCTGGCCGGTTAATGGCTTTGTATCGCTCAGTAATTCTATTGTCGCTTTTTGATTGGTGTGGATCAGTGGGATTTTGGTTTCCTCAAAATAGCCTGTTACATAAAATGAATCTGATTGAACAATAGCGAACACAGGCATGCCCTGTGCAACATAATTGCCTTGGCGTAGATTTAAATTAATAATTTGCCCGGCAACTGGAGCCGTAACTTGCGTGCGAGATAAATTTAATTGCGCCACCGTTTGATCCGCTTTAGCTAAGTCGTAATTTGCTTTGGCAATTTCAGTACTAATGCGGGTCGCTTCTAAGCTTTCCTCACTGATAGCTTGTTGAGTATTTAATGCTTTACGTCGTTCATACTTATGTTTAGCCAGTTCCCAGCTATATAAACTATTGTTAGTATTTGCTTTACTTTTATCATAAGCCGCCTGGTAACGTTGTTGGTCAACACTAAAAAGCAGTTCACCTTTTGCAACTTGCTGCCCATCTTTGACATTTAATTTTGTTACCCAGCCTGATACATCTGGCACAATAGTAACAATATCAGCTCGAATGCGACCATCGCGTGTCCAAGGTGTGTGCATATAATCAGTCCATACCCAACGGCCTGCAAAAATAGCCGCGATAACAACTAAAATAGTGAGCATAATACGTAAATATCTAACCATTCTATTTATCTTCCACTTAATAAAAAGACACTCAAGGCGAGAAAACACATAAATAAAGACACTTCAAACCAGGCCACTTTCCAGATGCGATCATGCCAATCCAAACGATGTAAAATAAAGCGAGTCAAAGCGGTTAAAATAAATGCCATTGGGAAATAAATCACTAACGGGCTAAATTCTAAGCCGCCAATAACTACAGTGTGGTGCATAATCAATCCCCTGTTATATGTACTTTGACAACAAACTAAAAAGCATCACAAGTAAAATTTTTGCGACAGTGTCTATCAATATAGTAGCAGCTAATTATCACATTATCTTACTTAACATGCTGTTAATAGCGGTAATCGTTACACCATACTCAGCAAATTAATCAGTCGCGTTATATTATAAGTTAAGCTTTAAGCAAAATATTGAGGATAATAAGGATCTGGTAAATAAAAAACGTGCCTAAAGCACGTTTTGAGGGATTACTACTGGAGCTATTGCTCAGTATTTATTTTTATAGGTCCACAAATGCAGTAGCTCACTGGCAATGGTGGCTGCGGCAATCGCAGTAAGTTCACTTTGGTCGTACGAAGGTGATACTTCAACAACATCCATACCAATCATATTAATGCCTTTAAGGGCACGTAATATCTTAAGTACTTTATCTGATGTTAATCCACCACATACCGGTGTTCCAGTACCAGGGGCAAACGCCGGATCTAAGCAATCAATGTCAAAAGTGATATACACAGGTAAATCACCTACTCTCGCTTTAATCTGCTCAGCAATCGTTTGCGCCGATAAATCATTGGCCGCCATCGCATCAATCACTGCAAACTCGTGTTTGCTTTGATCAAAATCAGTACGAATACCAATTTGGATACTATGATCAACATCAATCAGCCCTTCTATCGGCGCATGGTAAAACATGGTGCCGTGGTCGTAGCGTGAGCCATTGCTATAAGTATCAGTATGGGCATCAAAATGCACCAACGCCATTTTACCAAAGCGCTTAGCGTGCGCACGTAACAACGGTAAAGTTACAAAGTGATCGCCCCCTAAACCTAAAATTGCTTTACCTTGGCTTAAAATACCCGCAGCAGCTTGTTCAAGCTTAGCGGTAAAGTATTCAGCGTCACCGACAGGGTAAGTAAAATCTCCAGCATCAGCCAGTTTTAGGCGTTCGAACAATTTGAACGTCCATGGGTATTTTGTTTCTTCCCATGCTAAATGCACTGATGCACGACGAATCGCATCAGGGCCTAAACGCGCACCTGGACGTCCTGAGGTTGCCATATCAAATGGCAAACCTAACACCACAACATCAGCATTGATGTCAGTAATATTTTGTACCATTGGCTGACGTAAGAACGTCATGCCATTAGAATACAATGAGTGATCTGGATGATCAAACAAAGTGGTCATATTAAAGCTCTTCTAAATAAGTATAACCGTCTAAACCTGCTTGCAATTCATCAAGTACACTTTGCTGCTCGTCTGCTGGTAATTTTGCAGCCACCAGCTGTGCGTACGATGATTGAAAACCTTCTACATCAAGGTGAACATAGCGCATCATGTCAGCTACAGTGTCACCTTGGTTTATTTCTACAATGCTTGCGTCGCCTTGCTCATCCATGTGTACCATTGCACTGTGGGTGTCGCCAAATAGGTTATGCATGTCACCTAAAATTTCTTGGTATGCACCCACTAAGAAAAAGCCCATTAAATAGGGTTTTTCAGCACTAAATGCCGGCACTGGTAAGGTGCTCTCAATGCCTTGCCCATCTACATAGTGATCTAGTGCACCGTCAGAGTCACAGGTAATATCTAACAATACTGCGCGTCTTTGTGGTGCCTCAGTTAAGCCACTTAATGGCAATACCGGAAACACTTGGTCGATCCCCCACGCATCAGGCAATGACTGAAACAATGAGAAATTAACAAAAAACTTATCCGCCAAACGGGCATTAAGTTCATCTATTATCGGGCGATGAAAACGGTTTTTGTTATCCATGTGTTTATTAAGCTCATAACACACACGTAAATTTATTTGCTCAGCCCAGGCGCGTTGAGTTAAATCTAATAATCCCATCGCAAACTGGTTATGTGCTTCAGCTAAATCACCTTGGCTATCATGATATATCTCAATTAATGCACGGTCGTCTGTCAGCACATGTAATTGTTGCCATGATGTCCACATATTGTTTAATAATAATGGGGCGTCATCTGTTGGCGCCTGAATTTCTTCCGGCTCATAGCTTTCAGTGCCAATTACATTGGAGATAAGCACAGCATGATGCGCTGTTAATGCACGTCCAGACTCAGAAATAATAGTCGGGAATGGTTGCTCGTACTGCTTACAAATATCACCAATGGTGTAGACAATATTATTTGCATACTCAGCTAAGCTATAGTTCATCGAGTTGTGAGACTGGCTCCGAGTGCCGTCGTAATCAACCGCTAAACCACCACCGACATCTAAACATTCAATTTGTGCACCGAGTTTGCGTAGTTCACAATAAAAACGCGCCGCTTCGCTAACACCTAAACGCACATCGCGAATGTTCGCCATTTGCGAGCCTAAGTGAAAATGCACCAACTGAACTAAATCAAGTTGATCAGTCTCTTTTAAACGATTAACAACATGTAATACTTGTGAAGCGGATAAACCAAATTTTGATTTTTCACCGCCGCTAGCTTGCCATTTTCCTTTACCCTGCGACGCTAAGCGCACGCGAATACCAATACGCGGTTTTACGTTCAGCTCTTTAGCTTGGCTAAGTACCATGTCCAGCTCAGAGAGTTTCTCAAGTACGATGTACACTTTATGGCCTAACTTTTCGCCAATTAATGCTAAGCGCACATATTCTTTGTCTTTGTAGCCATTACAGACAATCACTGCACTGGTTTTTTCAGCTAATGCCAATACTGTTAATAGCTCAGGCTTGCTGCCCGCCTCTAAACCAAGTTGTTTCTTTTCTACGTTCGCTTGGCTTGCCACAATTTCTTCGACCACTTCGCGCTGTTGGTTTACTTTAATTGGATAAACAAGCAAGTAATCTTTTGGATAACCATAGCTTTCAATCGCAGTATTAAATGCAGCACATAAGCTGTGCACGCGATGATGCAAAATTTGTGGAAAACGAACCAACGCAGGTAAACTCAAGCCTTTATCTTCAAGTTGTTTTGCAATATCAATAAGTGCGATGGTTTGCTCTGGGGCATCAGCCTTGGGCGCAACATACACATCACCTTGATCATTAATACCAAAAAAACCTTGGCTCCAATGACGAACATTGTAACTCGTGCGAGCTTGTTCTAGTGATGTTGTCTCTTTCATTTATCTTTCTCTTTTATTTGATGAATGCCTTGCGGCTGTTGCGCGCATTAAAGGAAAAATAGCTTATCAAGTCCAACAAGTATTTTTGCTCGTAACGAGTGAGTTTTAGTGTCGATAACAACGGCCCTTTTATTTGTTGGGCACTGGCATATTTAGTATAAAAAATAGAAGGCTTAAAAGGGAATATATATAAAAAAGTTAGCCGAAAACGTGACTCTCAATGATAAAATTGGCGCTGACCAAGTCCATTTACGACTTATATCCGTGTATAAGCCGTAGTTGTGTAGGAGATAAAATCGATGAAGTACTCAAAAACTAAAACACAAAGCGTAGCCAGTTTCTAGTCACTAATTAGCCTTATTGACTGAGCCCTAACTCCATAAACAAGCTATGTGGATTATCGGTATAATTACCAAAACTTGCACAGCGTTGAAAACCTAAATTTTCATACAGACTAATCGATTCAGCCTGTTTCGGGCCTGTTTCTAACCGGATCAAAGGGATCTCTTCTTCGCCAGCATGATGCAATAAAATTTGCATTATACGCCGAGACAAGCCTTTACCACGATGACTTGGTTTGACATACAGACGGCGAATTTCACCATAAGGTACTGTGTCAAACTGTCTGACAATCGCACCACATGCAACAATACCCTCCTCGCTTTTTAAGCCAATGGCGTAAACATTAGCTTGACCAAGCTCACTCACCGACAGCGATTGTGCCGTGGCTACTGGGTACAGAGAATTTATAAGCCTATCGATATCAGAAAAAACATTAATCACATCCGGATCATCAGGGGTTAAGTCGACTAACTGCATAAAAGCTCTAATTATATTTATTGTTTGATAACAAACTATACCGAATTGTTGCAAATGAACAACCCAGAACTTTGGATTTTTCATTTATTTGCTATCTTATTAGTCACAACTTTGTCGTATGTCAAAATAACAACACTTAGCTATTTTCTAAAAAGTAGCAAGCACGTCAAAATAATAGTTTGCTGTGGTGTTAAACGTTAGCGCCTTTTATAAAAGTACGGGTTAAAAAATAGATTAACGACTAAAGTTTTAACGCCCTGCGTCGATAAATAACTAAGTTAACGTTAAAGGAATAACAATGAAACTCCCCAATCTTGGTCAAGCGCAGCAAATAGCTTTGCAAACGGTGTCGGCCAATCGCGCCACGGAGTTTAAAGCCGCCGCTTCTCTTGTCGAACCACAAGATCACTTTTCAACGCTCGAAGACGCAGCAAGTACGCCCCTTTATGATCCATTTAAAGGCCGCAAACTTAATCAAGATTACACCCCCTCTTCTTATATTGGTATGAACCGTTATAGAGTCACCTCTAGCACCACCATTAACATAGGTGAACCGATTAAAGAGCCGACCTATCGCTATGGTGACTTTACAGATCCCGATGATATAAATGCTTTTTTAGATCAAGTAGACCGGCTTGAAGGTGAACATAAATTTATGTTCCAACACCTAAAACCAACACAAGAACTACTTGATTTGGTGCAAAAAATGAGTGATGAAGAGCTTGCTGTATTTAGTCAATTTGTTGTTACAACATCTAGCTATCACTTTGGCACAGAAAACAACAACAACAGTGCACAGTTAATTTCATCTTTAAGCAAACTGTCAGATGATGCCTTGAGCAGTACCCTTGCAACAATGGATAAATTATTACAACAAGGGAATGATTATAAGAAGCCGGTGTCACCATTAGGTGAAAATGAGCATGGTAATGAAAGAGTCGAAATGATCAGTATGCCTGAAGCCATAAACTGGTTTAAATCAAACTATAAGGCTAACAGTGCAAAATATGAATTGGCAAATGACTACACCAATTTATTAATAGAAAAAAACCTCAGCGAAGATCAACTTATGCAGTTAAATGACCACTTATCTGACAGTACGCTTACACAAAGCAGTGGTATCATCGACATGATGAGCTTAGTTAAAAACCATCAAACGGATGATGTATTGGCAATGCTCAATGAAGTTGATAAAGACCAAGAACCTAACTTATTTAGTTACCTTGCACAGCAAACTAATTATCAAGCCAATAAGCAGTATTACCAAATGGATAATGGTAAGTTTGTTGCACAGCAAGATAATATTAGCTCTGACTCTAATAGACGTGAGCTTTATAACAATATCCTAAACGCCTATAACGACATTGGCATGGGCTGGATAAACGATGCGCTAGAGCAATTCACAGGGAGTCCCGCACAGATCCAAAACGAATTATGGCAAACACTACTTGATGATAAAGAAAAAATGCCCGAGCAGTTTACTCGCTCAGATTCAGTTGAGGCATGGGCAATAAATAATATTGCTCGGATAGAAGGCGCATTCCACGTAACACAAATGAATAAAATTTATGATTATAATAGCGAGCGACTAGTTCCTGAATTAATCGGTGATCTTACCTTTTACAGCAGTGGCAACATTCGTAGTTCAGTAGATAGTGAAGAGCCACAATCAGCTGAAAATCAACCGTAATTAAAGAACTTACGGTGCTCTGCTCCGGCTAAGTTGGCATTCACCTTATTAGGGTGTTTATACTCACGCCAGTTTGCCACATTACGGCCAACATTTAATTTCGCAAAGTCAGTATCGCCATCTGGCGACATTCCCAAAAACTGTTTTAGCTTCAACAGGCCGCCAGGTTCGCTCACATCAAGCGATAAAAAATCATCACGATCTTTAAAATACTTAAATACCGCCTGCTGATGTTTAGTATAACAAGCAGCCAAATCGCGCTCACTCAACGGGTAAATAGAGGGAAACGTTTGATGAAAGCTGCGCTTTAGAACCGGGCTAAAGTGCCCTGTTTTAAGATCAAGATGTGGCGCCATTTTTTCAAGCAGCATCGTGATGGATGGCAACCATGCTTTTAGGTCTCGGTTTAAATAAATAAACTTAGCACCAGGAAATAACCCGTCTAAATGCATATAGTCACTAAAACACGGTGCGTCAGATATAGCATCAGCTATTTCAAACGCTTTTTTAGTAAACGCGGTATGCGCAACCAACAAGCCCATTTCTAACAACGCAACACTGATGCTCGTGGTGCCGGTTCGAGGCAGACCGATAATAAATATCTTAGACATCTAACGTCACTCATTTTTAAAAGGCTGCTAGTATATACCTAAATGACAGCATCACCCACAGAGCAACAACATAGTTAAGCGGTAGTTTAACCGCAAGCTCCCTTATTTATTATCCATATTACTACGGTGCCCATAACTCAATACTCGAGTAATTTCTAATTTGTCGCCTAAGTCATGCCAAAGCATCACAAAATCAGCTTTACCGTCACATTTATTGCCGCCATTTTGACAGAATATGTGAGTTCCTTTGGTCATCACACCAAAATCTTTAATGGTAAACACTTCAAACGTGCCGCTGACCAACTCCCGCGTATACTTGCCACATGCATATTGTTTAGTATTAGCTATCATGGAATTGCGATCCCAGGTAACTCCACCGTTATCATGATAAAACTCAACACCTTCTGCGAAGTAGCTCGCGTGCTTAGCAAGTTGTACTGGGTTATTACAATGATTAAAAGAATCAAAAAGTGCTGTATCTAAACGCATCATTTTACTTTGCAAATCAGTAACATCAGCCTGACTTACCAGCGGCATTAGTAACAATGCAAACAGATATAACTTTTTCATAGTCATTTAAAGCTTCCTGCGTAATAAACGAGCCGATAACATCTCTCGTTTAATTTATTATTGTTGATATATAAACCATATCCCAGTGTTTGTTGCGATTCAATCAGTAACTCCGATTTTTCTATCAATATAAAGATAATGCTTTTTAGACCATACACTCTATTGCTCATTAGATATTAAACACTTTGTTACGCAAAAATACTGTTCAAAATATCTGAGCAATTTATACTGAGGGCAATGTCGATATGATCAGAGGTTTTAGCGTGCAGTTTACACAAGGTATGGAATATTTTTTTTCGGGCTTCAAATTAATTACCCAAAAAGGCTTGAAGCGATTTGTATTTATTCCTTTATTAATCAATATCGTGCTTTTTGGTAGCTCATTATTCTTTTTATATGGCTGGCTTACCGATGGGTTTGCTTATTTAAATGATCTATTACCAACGTGGTTAAGTTGGCTGGAGTGGCTGATGTGGCCTATTGCAGTATTAGTGATTTTATTTAGCTACAGTATGCTGTTTTCGGTGATCACTAATTTCATCGCCGCGCCCTTTAACGGCTTACTCAGTGAAAAAGTAGAGCTGTATTTAACAGGTCAAAAAATTAATGATGATGGCTTAGCGGAGATAGTGAAAGATGTGCCACGAATGCTTGGCCGTGAGTGGACTAAGTTGTGCTATTACCTACCACGTGCCATTGGCTTTTTTATCTTACTGTGGATATTACCTGTTATCGGCCAAGTGTTATGGGTGATGTTTACCTGTTGGATGTATGCCGTGCAATACAAAGATTATCCGTTTGATAATCACAAAATTTGCTTTAAAGAAATGAAAGAAGACTTAAAACAAAAACAAACTCTCTCGTATGGATTCGGCTTAGCCGTATTGTTGCTTACAGCCATTCCTATCGTGAATTTAATTGTTATGCCAGTCGCTGTGTGCGGCGCAACTCGCTTGTGGGTTGATCAATACCGCCCTAAGTATCGCGAATAAAACGCTCAGAGGGGACGACAATATAAGCCATTATTAAGTCCCCTATTTGCAGCACTATTTACACTAAAACTTGCCGTGTATTAGCGATGAAATGATGCACTTCGCGCTCAATTTTAGGATCAACTGGCTGCTCTGGAGCGCGATCATTTGGGCATGGCATCCTTGGAGTTGTGCCAAACAAACGACAAATTAATGGCCGTTCATCATATACAGTGCATCCCTTTGGACCTAAGTGTACACAATTAAATTCATTTAATGCCGCTTCGTGCTCTGCATCGCTTTTTACCGGTAATCGAGACATTTCTTCAGATGATGTTGTCACTGGACCGCAACAATCATGACAACCTTCAACACATTCAAACGATGGAATGTTAGCGCGTAATCGCAAGATTACTTTTTGGTTTTTGTACATTTATATTTACCTTTTATAATGCAGTGCACTCATGCCGCAACTTAACTAATTCTCCATAACCCCTATATTACGCGTTATATGCTGTAACTTGCAATGCTATGTTAGTGCAGACTTACGCCATAACGTAAAAGCACAGCTAATGCTGTGCTTTTATATATCTAAACTTTGCAAGCTTATTAACTATATAGACTTTGTGGCACTTTAGTGACGTTCAAATGTACTGTGATCTCTTCTCTGTCATGATATAAATGCTTAGCTTGTAATTCATAGCTTATACCGTATTTATTAAGCTCTTCTTTGATCATCGTTAAGCACTCATACACACTGTCAAAGCGCTTTTTCATTGGCAGCTTTAAGTTAAAGATAAGTTCTTTCGCGTATGCGTTGACCGCCCAATCAATCATAAGACTGGTTACTTTGGTTGGTTTTTCTACCATATCGCATACTAACCAAGTAATATTTCTTTTCTCAGGGCGGTATTTAAAACCATCAACACGGAAGTGCTTAACTTGACCTGTTTGCATTAAATCATCATTCATTGGGCCGTTATCAATGGCGCTAACAAACATACCGCGACGCACTAGTTGATACGTCCAACCACCTGGGCAGGCACCTAAGTCAACACTGCGCATACCGGCTTGAACCCGCGCTTCACGATCTTTTTCCGCAATAAACACATTAAACGCTTCATCCAGTTTTAAGGTCGAGCGACTCGGTGCATCACTTGGCATTCTTAGTCGTAATATTCCCATAAAAAATGGGGAATTATTATAACTATATGAATGACCGACAAACGCGGTGTTATTAGTTAAAAACATGATGTGCATTACGGGGCGATTGGCTTTAGGTTCGCGTAACACGGTGTTTTGTTTCTCTAAAGCCTTTTTAAGTGGGGTAGAGATTTTTTTGCAGAAAGTTAACAACTCTTTGCCTTCATTGGTATCGGGTGTTTCTACCCGTAGCTCTGAGCAAAGTGGAAAATCGACCGCTGCTTTTACTATTTCGCCAACACGATCTTCGACGGGCATGTTTTCAAGTAAAGTGCCGGCAAACCACTGACGGGCAAATACCATATTTTTGAAATCAACCTTTTTGATGATTTCATCACTATGCTGCGCTTCAAAACATTCGTAAATAACATAGCCGGTATTTGGCTTTGCTTTTACATACCCAGCAAAACCTTGCTCTGCGGCATGAAATGTTATTTCTGCAGCGGCATCATTTTCAAAACCACTACGGCAGTAAATCACTACACTTGACATAAAAACCCTTTAATTGCTCTTTTGAGCGATATTCTCTATTAAAATTTAAACCGTGCTACTTGCACTAATAAAATAGTCCAACCAATAATAAAACATAAACCACCAACGGGTGTGATGGGGCCAAGCCACTTATAACCGGTGATTGCTAATAAATATAAACTGCCACTAAACAACAAAATACCAGCAATAATAAACCAACCAGCCGATGTGAGGTTAATTCCCCATTTTATTAAAATGGCAATCGCAATTAACGCAAGGCCATGCACCATCTGATACTCTGCCGCAGTTTTAAATACGCCAATAGCATATTCAGAAACACGGCTTTTTAAACCATGAGCCGCAAAGGCGCCCAACACCACTGATAGCATGCAAAATAAACTGCCAGTCATTAAAAATAGTTTAATCATGATTTTTTCCTGCTAAAGATGCCTTTAAATATGCTGTTTAATAAAACTAGCCGCGTGCTCAGCGGCAGTTTGCACATTACCTAACTCTGTAAAGCCACTGCGTTTGCGTGGTTTTAAGGAATGATCGCCATCAGCTAGCCACACAAACTCTGGGCGTTTATCCAGTTGTAGCTGTGTTAATTCGTCACGGGTACCAAATGTATCGCGCTCGCCTTGGAGCACTATAAACGGGCATGGTATTTTACCAAAATGATCAATGCGTAATTTATCAGGCTTGCCTGGTGGATGAAATGGATAGCCAAATGCCAATACGCCTGAAATTATTGGCATTGTTACTCGCTCTTCACTGACAAGCATTGATGCCATCCGCCCGCCCATTGACTTGCCACCAATAAATAACGGTAAGCTTGGCTGTACAAAGGTTAATATATGCTCAAAGTATTGCAGTAATTTAGGCGCACGATCTGGCGGGCGACGCTTATTGGTTTGCTTGGCTATTTGCATATATTCAAAGTCAAATAAGCCAACATCAATACCTTGCTCTGCCAGCAAGCTTGCCATTTTCTGCATAAATTCTGAATCACTAGCGGCTCCAGCACCATGGGCAAAAATAAATTGTGCCAAAGCGGGTTGTTGGTCACTTTTAATCCATTCGATAGTCATATTAATACTCTTGCTCTTGTTCGACTAAACTCAGCATCCACTGCTTAAACGATACTATTTTTCCTAATTCAGATTGCGTTTCACGACTTACTAAATAGTACGCATTTTTACTTTCTAAACTGTGGTTAAACGGAATAACTAAACGTCCTGCATCAATATCAGGTTTAGCAAGCACACTGTTACCAATAGCAACCCCTTGACCATGCACAGCTGCTTGCAGCACCATTGATGAGTGACTGAATATTGGTCCTTGGTTTACTTGCACATTACGTACACCGGCGGTTTTCATCCACGTTTTCCAGTTCTTACGGGTGGTATCGTGTAATAAAGTATGGTTTGCCAAATCACTTGGCTGATCCAGCGGCTTTGGCCCTGTTAATAGCATGGGGCTACACAAAGGTACTAAGTATTCGGTATGCAGTTTATGCGTTTGCACGCCACTCCAATGACCACGGCCATAATAAATAGCCACATCAACATCATCGGTGAGTGAGTTTTCGTCTTGATCTTGGGCTTTTATTCGTACATCTATCTCAGGGTGCAGTTCGTTAAATAAGCTCAAGCGTGGCACTAACCATTGAATAGCAAAGCTGGGCGTTAAACTCACGGTTAATGAGCCTTTTGCACCACGGGCTAATAGCTTTTCGGTAGCATCAATTAGCTGAGTAAATATTTCTTTAATATCTAAAAAGTAACCTTGGCCTTCTTCGGTGAGTAATAAAGAACGGTTTTTTCGCAAAAATAGTTTTAAGCCAAGATGCTCTTCTAAAGTTTTTATTTGATGACTTACCGCCGCCTGTGTGACGTATAACTCTTCAGCCGCTTTAGTAAAACTCAAATGCCGAGCAGCAGCTTCAAATGCTTTTAATGCGTTTAGTGGCGGAACACGTCGAGACATAGTGATCAAACTTAGAATTAGTTTTTCTTATGGATAAGATTATATACACATGCCAAGGAAGTGTATATTCAAGACATAAAAAAAGCGACTTTCGTCGCTTTTCTTATCACGCTTTGCGATTACAAGTCGCTGGCGCTGGTATCCAATGGGCCAAAGCTTTTAACTAAATCATCCACGGCTTTCATTTGACTTAAATAGCCTTCCAACTTACTTAATGCAAGTGCACATGGGCCATCACATTTAGCTTCATTAGGATTAGGATGCGCTTCAATAAATAAACCCGCTAACCCTAATGCCATGCCGCTGCGAGCAAGTTCTGCCGCTTGTGCACGACGACCATCGGCAGAATCACTGCGCCCACCTGGACGTTGTAAAGCATGAGTGGCATCAAAAATAACCGGAGCCATTGGTTTCATGTCATCCATACCCAGCATATCAACGACTAAGTTATTATAACCAAAGCTTGAGCCACGCTCGCACAATACAACATTGTTATTACCCGCTTCATTAAATTTAGTAATGATGTGGCGCATTTCGTGCGGGGCTAAAAATTGTGGCTTTTTAACATTAATAATTGCGCCCGTTTTCGCCATTGCGACCACTAAATCTGTTTGGCGCGCCAAAAATGCTGGTAATTGGATCACATCAACCACTTCTGCCACAGGCGCTGCTTGATGCGGCTCATGGACGTCAGTGATCAAAGGAACATTAAACGTTTTTTTGATTTCTTCAAAAATCCTTAAGCCTTCTTCCATGCCTGGACCACGGTATGAATTAATTGATGAACGGTTTGCTTTATCGAATGACGCTTTAAACACATAAGGAATATTAAGCTTAGTGGTCACTTCTACATAATGCTCAGCGATACGCATTGCTAAATCACGAGACTCAAGTACATTCATGCCACCGAACAATACAAACGGTTTTTCGTTTGCCAGTTCAATATCATTAATTTTAATTAAATGGTTGTTCATTTTTATTCCTTAAGGTGCAACTGCTTGCATCATTAAACCACAAATATATGCCATATACGTGCCTACGCCATAGCCCAGAACGGCTAATAATACCCCAACTGGCGCAAGCGATGGGTGAAATGCCGAAGCAACTACTGGTGCCGATGCCGCACCGCCCACATTCGCTTGTGAGCCAACGGCCATATAAAATAGCGGCGCTTTAATTATTTTTGCCACAATTAACATTAAACTGGCATGGGTAAGCATCCAAATTAAGCCAATAACGAAATACATAGGTGATTCAAATATAGCCGTAATATTCATATGAAGGCCAATTGATGCCACTAAAATATATAAAAAGCTGGAGGCTACTTTAGATGCGCCAAAGGCTTCAATATGACGTACTTTAGTAAACGACAATGCAATACCTATGGTCGTCGAAATAACAATTAACCAAAAGAACTTACTGTTTAAGCTATATTCTTGTGCCCATGGAAAGTTAGCGCCAAAGTAAGGTCCTAAAAAGTCTGCACAAAAATGCGCCAGACCGGTAATACCAAATGCAATTGCAATGATCAGCATATAATCATTGAGTGTTGGCAGACGTGCGTGCTCGGCTTGGTATTTTTCAACGCGATTTTTTAACTCTTCAATCGCGCTAGTATCCGCGCCTGTTTTCGCATCAATGGCTTTATGGTTGGCAGCCATTAACAGTAATACTGCCATCCATAAATTAGCGACAATCACATCTACCGTAACCATTGCTGAGAATATATCTCCGCCAACTTCAAACATTTCTTTCATCGATGCTTGGTTTGCACCACCACCAATCCAGCTTCCAGCAATCGTGGTCATGCCACGCCATACTGCATCAGGGCCATGACCACCAACTGCTTCTGGATACACTGCGCTCATGATCAAAATGGCCAACGGGCCGCCGATCACAATACCCGCAGTACCGGTTAAAAACATAATTAATGCTTTCGGACCAAGATTAATAATGGCACGTAAATCAATACTAATGGTCAGTAAAATTAAGCACGCCGGAAGCAAGTAACGTGATGCTACAAAGTACACATTAGATGAATGACCATCAACAATGCCAAAAGTATTCAATAGTGAAGGTAAAAAATAGCACAGTAATAATGCTGGGACATATTTGTAAAACTTTTTCAGTGCGCTATTTTGACTGTTCGATGTTTTAAAAATAAAGCCTAATATTACTGCTAATAAACCAAAGACAACCGCGTCATTGGTGATCAGGGCAGTATGGGCGTCAGCCATGTAAATTCCTTAAAAGTTAATGGTGAGTTTTGTGATTATCTTCGAGTTCTTCAAGTTGATGCTGAATAATATCAATTGCAGGATCATCTGGACACTCATCGATAAAAAATTGTAAGTCGTCACGTGCCATTTTCGGACAATCAAGCTGGTTAAGTAAATAGCCTCTGTCGCGTCTTTCGTACGGATCATCGCCTATTAGCTCCATCAGCATCTCAACACAGCTCAAAGCATGACCAAATTTATTACTGCTAAT
Organism: Pseudoalteromonas sp. SG43-7; assembly: GCF_014164295.1. Lineage (NCBI taxonomy): Bacteria > Pseudomonadati > Pseudomonadota > Gammaproteobacteria > Alteromonadales > Pseudoalteromonadaceae > Pseudoalteromonas > Pseudoalteromonas sp. SG43-7. The sequence goes on along the minus strand of NZ_JACJEY010000044.1, from coordinate 12,665 downwards.
AAAGGCCCACTTTTGTTGTGCTAGATAAAGCTTATACACTTCTTCGTCAAAAATGAGCTCAAGCGGCTCTTGCTCATCACCATTTTCTTCACTGGCGTTTTCAGGAATAATATACCAACTTTGTTGACCTGAACTCGGCTCAAGTAAATAACCTTCCTCATCGCTAATAGCAACATGGACATTTATTTCACTATTATTAATCGTTACATTTGCATCAAAACCTGCATGGTTCAGCAAATGGCATAATAAAATACCCAGTGTTGTTTCAGAACCACTGCGCATACTCAGCATATAGCTAAAACTATTTAAGGTGTATTCTGGGACTTTTAAACTGGATACGCTAAATAACCACTGAGTAAAAAACATGTCAACCAACGCATCAAACCGTTCGTGAATATCAGGGTATTGTTGGCATAGTTCGGTGACTTGATTTTCAAAGTCGCTCAGTGTGGCAAAGCTATCACTTAAATCAGCTTGAGGATCCCACTTCGCTTCAGCGCTTATACAACGATACAACGCTTGGGGAACGAATGTGTCAAAAGCCTCATCTTGATAGGATTCATTTTGATCTTCAAACCAAGGGGTGGTCATTAATACGGCAACATCTTTAATAGAAAATGAATGACTAGTTTACCTATTTTTTTACACAGATACCAACGTAGCGCGCTAGATTAACGTTCAAAGACTGTTTAGTGCAGCCTTTGAACACGTTTAGTTACAAAATAAACGCTGTTTTGGCAACCGCCAGCTTACCAATGAAGGCAATGACCGCAGTCGTAACAACTAAAAACACAATTTTTATACTGGTTTTTTGCTGTTTACTGGCAATAATACCCAGTACAATGTACGCCACTACAAGAATAATCTTTTCAAGCAGCCAGGTTTGTTCTAGTGGATTAATTTTTGCAATTGCCATCAGCGCGAAAGCTGAAATAAGTAAAAACGTATCGGTTGCGTGACTACCAATAAATACCAATTTATTTTTAGCGATTGCACCACTGCCGAGGCGAGAAAATGAACGTACATAAAATAGAACAATGCTTAAAACTGCAATTGCCATGTGTGTGTGTTTGACTGCTAAATAATCCATATGCCCCTAACTACTCATTAATGTTAAAAAGAAATTGTACCAATGTTATTAAACATACTCATTCTAATGCGTTAAATAACTCACCAGTTCAATGCACTGGGTATTATTTTTTAATCTGGAAAACGGGTTAAAATTTCTTCAAGCTCCGCTAGGTTGTCGTTAAATGCATCGACCAGTTTAGGCTCAAAATGTTTGCCTTTTTGCTGATTGATTTCATTAACGACATCATCAAGCGTCCACGCTTCTTTGTAACAACGTTTATGGCGCAGCGCATCGTACACATCTGCAAGCGCCACTATACGGCCAAAGATATGAATGTCTTGTCCTTGCCTTCCTTGTGGGTAACCTGAACCATCCCATTTTTCATGGTGATCACGTGCAATTTGAGCACCCGCATTAACGATTTCTCGACGAGAGCCTTGTAAGATAAGGTAACCTTTTTGAGTGTGCGTTTTCATGATTTCCCACTCTTCGGAGGTCAATTTACCCGGCTTATTTAAAATAGCATCAGGAATACCCACTTTTCCAACATCATGAAGTGGCGACGCTAAACGAACTAAGTCAGCCTCACGTTTCGATAAACCATACGCCAGTGCTAAAGTATGACATATATGCGAAACCCGCTTAACATGATTGCCCGTTTCGTTTGAACGCTGCTCCAGAGCTTCGCTTAAACGAAGCACTAATTCTTGCTGAGTTGCTTCGACCTCGGATTGTAATTGCACATTCTCATACGCTAACTGTACATTTTGCGAAAATATTTCAATCAAATGGCGCTGTGTATCCGATAAGTCGTGTGGAATACCGGATATAAAAAGCATTGAATTATGATTATGTTCGCTGCAACAGTATGCAAACAAATAATTGTCTTTATAAACAATGTTTTTATCTCTAAATGCTTGTTTACATGCTGATAGCTGCTCGGTATTTAATACCTCTTCAATTGCTTTACCTTCGCTGCGTTCAAAATCGCCTCGCCCAGAAAATACCACTAATTTATGCTGATTATCTTGTGGGTTACCTGCCACTAAACTGGTGGCGTACATTGCTTGATCAACAGTGCCGAGCAACGATGTTAATTGTTGCATCACCCCTTCAATAAAATGATCAAGTGAGTGCGCTGAAAAAATATCTCGAGATGCTTTAATGATTTTTTCAAGCCCTTGACGAGATTGTTCAATCGATAAAATATCGCGATAAGAACGTAAGCTCGACATCACTACAGTAAATAGTTTTTGTGCGGTAAGTTCAGTTTTTGATTTGTAGTCATTGATATCATAACTAACAATGACTTGGCGCTCTGGCGCTTGGCCGGGTTGACCAGTACGAAGGATAATACGGATATGATTATTTTTAGCGACTTCACGAATATATTGCGCGACTTTTAAGCCTGCATCGTCGGTTTCCATCACTACATCGAGCAGTACGATTGCAGCATCGGGATTATTATCTATTTGTACTTTAGCCTCAGCCCCTGAGTATGCACTAATAAACTCTAAACGCTTGTCTTGAAACTCAAAATCACTTAATGCCAATTTCGTGACAGCATGAACCTCAGGCTCATCATCAACAATGATGACTTTCCATGTCCCCTTAACTACTTCACTTTCTACTTCTTGTGGTTCATCCGAAAACAAAAAATCATCCATCATACTGAGTCCTCAAAGGCGTTTATTTTGCTCTCGCACTGTAATTTTTATAATTATCCCGGCCACTGTGCGAGCGTTACACGATCGTTATTTGCTAAGTCTTTAACTGTAAGTATATTTGTATACGCCATTTGTGCAAAAAAACTATGCACTTTAGTACTTTGTTGATAACCATGCTCAATGACAAGGTAACCATTTGACGTTAAAAAATTGCGTGCTTGAGTAATAATATACTTTATATCAGCCATACCGTCATCATCGGCAACTAACGCAGAAAGTGGTTCAAAACGTACGTCACCTTGATTTAAGTGAATATCATCATATTCGATATACGGCGGATTACTAACTATTAGATCAAACTGTTGTGCTGTAACTTGGCTAAACCAATCACTTTGCACAAAGTCTACATTAATAAAGCCTAACCGCTGCTTATTTGTATTCGCAAGCGCTACAGCATCAGTAACCCTATCAACCCCTGTGATTTGCCAAAGTGGCATTTCGCTGGCAAGTGCAAGCGCAATTGCACCAGTCCCAGTGCCTAAATCAAGCACTTTAGCGGCCACAGGTAAAGGCAAACTGAGCGTATATTCAACCAGTGTTTCGGTATCTGGGCGAGGGATCAGCGTAGTGGGATTAACCTGCAGTGGCAAACTCCAAAATTCACGCGTGCCCGTTATATGAGCCACTGGCTCACCTGTTAAGCGACGTTGACAATAACTTTCAAATAGCTGTTGTTGTTGCGGTGTTAACTTTTGTTCTGGCCAGCTAAATAAGTAGCTACGTGGTTTTTGTAATACGTCGAGCAATAATACTTGAGCGTCTAATTTAGCACTATCGCTGCTACTTTGCAGCAGCAAAGTAGCACGCGAAACAGCACTTTCAATCGTGTCGGTCACGATTACTCATCACCCATAGCGGCTAGTAAATCAGCCTGATGCTCTTGCATTAGCGGCTCAATCACACAACCTAAGTCGCCGGCAACTACCTCATTTAAACGGTATAAAGTGAGATTGATACGGTGATCTGTAATACGTCCTTGCGGATAGTTATAAGTACGAATACGTTCCGAACGGTCACCGCTACCGACTAAGTTACGACGCTCTGATGCTTCAGCCGCGTGGCGTTTTTCATCTTCCGCTTGTTGTAAACGTGCAGCAAGCACTGACATCGCTTTCGCGCGATTTTTATGCTGTGAACGTTCATCTTGACACTCAACTACTACACCTGTTGGTAAGTGGGTAATACGAATTGCCGAGTCAGTTTTATTAACGTGCTGACCACCGGCACCTGAGGCACGGAACGTATCAACTTTAATATCAGCGGTATTAATTTGAATCGCTTCAGCTTCTGGCACTTCAGCCATTACCGCAACAGTACACGCAGAGGTATGTACTCGTCCTTGCGATTCAGTTTCTGGCACACGTTGTACCCGGTGAGCACCTGATTCAAACTTCAATTGCCCGTACACGCCTTCACCACTAATGTTAGCAATGACTTCTTTGTAACCACCGTGCTCACCTTCATTGGTGCTCACAATCTCTACTTTCCATTTTTTAGTTTCAGCATAACGGGTATACATACGGAATAAATCACCAGCAAAAATGGCCGCTTCATCGCCTCCCGTGCCGGCACGTACTTCTAAAAACACATTATTATTGTCGCGCGGATCTTTTGGTAGCATCAACACTTGTATTTGATCTTCGATAGCAAGGATTTGCGCTTTGGCTTCTTTGTATTCTTCTTGCGCCATCTCACGCATATCAGGATCCGAATCCTTTAGCATTTCTTCTGCTGTAGCAACATCATCTTGTGTTTGCTGATAGCCTAAAAATGCTTTAACAATTTCTTCCAACTCAGAATATTCTTTTGAAAGCGCACGAAAACGATTTTGGTCGCTAATAACTGACGGATCACTTAGCAGCGCTTGTACTTCTTCATAACGCTCTACTAAGGTTTCTAACTTACGATAAACGGACTCTTTCATGTAACTGCTATTCCTGATCAATACCTAACATTTTCTTTAATTGGCTTAACTGAGCAACTTCACCTTTTTTAGCCGCATCTTGAATTGCACGGGTAGGCGCGTGCATTAGGCGGTTGGTTAACTTGTTGGCCAGCTCTAAAATAATTTTTTCTGCGTCTTTACCGGTATTTAATTGGCTTATTGCCTTATCAACCAGCTCAGACTTAATATCGTGTACATCTTGGCGATAAGAACGGATCAGATCGACAGAGTCGAGTGAACGCATCCACATCACAAATTCCGCACAGCGCTGGGTAATAATCACTTGCGCTTCATCGGCGGCTTGTTCTCTTGAAGCGATATTTTCGCTTACTATTGCCTGTAAGTCATCAACCGAATACAAATAGGCCGCATCTAATTCACCAACTTGGCTTTCAATATCGCGCGGTACTGCAATATCAATAAATAACATTGGCTTATTACGGCGTTGTTTTAGCGCTTGTTCAACTACCCCTTTACCAATAATTGGCAAAGTACTTGCTGTCGAACTGATCACTATATCCGCCTGATGTAAGCGTTCAGGTAACTGCGCTAACGCAATAACGTCGGCATTAACATCTTCTGCCAGTAGGCGTGCACGCTCTATGGTGCGATTCGCCACGGTGATCTGTTGTGGTTCATTTTGATATAGATGTTTCGCTACCAGCTCAATTGTTTCCCCGGCACCAATTAATAGCACTTTGGTTTTATCTAACTTGCCATATATATGTTTAGCTAAATTAACCGCAGCATAAGCAACAGACACCGCACTGGCGCCTATATCGGTTTCCGTTCTTACTTGTTTTGCTACCGAAAAGGTTTTTTGAAATAACCGGTCAAATACCACACTCACCGAATTGTGATTTTTGGCGCTATTATAAGCTTGCTTTATTTGACCAAGAATTTGCGGTTCACCTAGCACCAGAGAATCTAGGCCACATGACACACGCATTAAATGATTGATAGCATCATTATCTTGATGACAATATACATTACTGCTCAGTTCGTATTCATCCAAACCGTGGAAACTAGCTAACCATTGCAACAGTATTTGGGAATTTTGCTGAGCGAGGCTACAATAGATTTCTGTTCGGTTACATGTGGACACAATAACCGCTTCATTAAACTGATCGTGATCGCTCAGTTGCTGTAATGCTTCTGACAATTGCTCAGGCGAAAAGGCAACCTTTTCGCGTAATTCTACAGATGCGGTTTTATGATTAATACCAAGTGCTACTATGGTCATATGTGCCAAATATTGCTAAGCCGTGCTCGAAAGACGATAATTTTACCAAAAATCAGCGGAATATGGAAAGTAAGGAACGACATTTGATTCGACTATATTTGATTTTACTCATATTTTTTTTATTTTTAAGTGGTTGTGCGCAGCAAATTAGCCCTCAAACAGCTCTTTATGACGATTGGAAGTCGCAATTATCACAACAAACCAATTGGCAAGTTGAAGGAAAACTGGCTTTTATTAGTCCAGATGAACGCCAATCAGCAAACTTAAATTGGCAACAACAAGAACAGTTAAACCAACTTATTCTAACGAGTTTTATCGGTACCCGTGTTTTAGCATTAACACAAAATACTAACGGCGCTGAACTTGAATACGATGATCACATTTACCATGACATTAATGCATCGCGCCTGCTTGCTAGGCTCACTGGTTTTAATATACCGATGGACAGCGCCGATAATTGGTTAAAAGGCACTGTTGACGATCCAAGTTTGCAAGTTGATGAACTAGGCCGAGCAAAAAATGTAACTTGGCACGCACCCGATGGCGATCAATGGCAAATAAGCTACGCTGATTACCAACAATACGCCGGATTTTGGTTACCTAAAAAGCTCACGTTAAAACACCAAGATATTAAAATAAAAATTCAACTTTACGAGTGGCACTTTAACTAACATGACTACGCACACTATGACTTCATTTTCGTTATTGGCTCCTGCCAAGCTCAATTTATTTTTACACATTAATGGCCGTCGTGAAGATGGCTATCATGAACTGGAAACCTTATTTACTTTTTTAAATTATGGCGATCAACTCACATTTACTTTGACTGAAACAACTGAAATTGAAGTCACTGGTGACACCACCGATATCCCCCTAAAAGATAATTTGATCTATAAAGCGGCCGTTTTATTACAAAAACACACAAATTCCCTTTTTGGCGCAAAAATAAATTTAACTAAAATATTACCAATGGGAGGCGGCGTTGGTGGTGGTTCTTCAGATGCGGCCAGCACACTTTTAGCGCTTAATAAATTATGGCAATGCCAGTTATCACTATCTGAATTAGCAGCGCTTGGCGTGCAGTTAGGCGCAGATGTGCCGGTGTTCATTAACGGCAAAAGCGCCCTAGCTCAAGGCATTGGCGAGAAGTTAGTGAATGTAGAGCTGCCGTCAAAATGGTATTGTGTAGTGCATCCAAGTGAACATGTCAGCACCGCGAAAATTTTTACTCACCCAGATTTAAAACGCAATACACCGAAGCTAAAAGGCCACTGGCAACAACAAACATTAGCCAACGATTGCGAGCCTTTAGTTAAAAAGCTCTGCCCTGAGGTTGAAAAGACCCTCCAGTGGTTGCTAAAATACGCTCCGTCGAAGATGACTGGCACAGGTTCATGCTGTTTTGTTGAATTTGCCACGCAAAAAGAAGCGCAACATGTTCTTGAAAATCTCCCCCATAACTGGGACGGTTTTATTGCCAGCAGCGTTAATATCTCTCCTGCTCATACGCAGTTGGACGCTATACATTGAAGCAATGAAGTAATGTACAAGTAAATAAAGTTTAAGTTAATAAGCTATACTTTTTTTATCGCTTATTAGTCCAAAAATTCAGTGCCTGAGGAACCCTACCGTGCCTGACATGAAGCTCTTCGCTGGTAACGCAACACCTGAGTTAGCTCAAAAAGTTGCAAAACGTTTATATATTGAAGTTGGCGATGCTGTTGTTGGCCGTTTTAGCGACGGTGAGATCAGTGTTCAAATTAATGAAAATGTTCGTGGCTCGGATGTTTTTATTGTGCAATCAACCTGTGCCCCTACTAACGATAACTTGATGGAGCTTATTGTAATGGTTGATGCCTTACGTCGTGCATCTGCAGGTCGTATAACAGCCGTCATTCCTTATTTTGGTTATGCACGTCAAGATCGCCGCGTGCGCTCTGCTCGCGTACCAATCACAGCAAAAGTTGTTGCTGATTTCTTATCAAGTGTAGGTGTTGACCGAGTTCTAACGGTTGATTTACACGCTGAGCAAATCCAAGGCTTCTTTGATGTACCAGTTGATAATGTGTTCGGTAGCCCAGTGCTACTTGAAGATATGAAAGAGCGTCAATTTGATGATGTTGTTGTTGTATCACCTGATATCGGCGGTGTAGTTCGTGCCCGTGCTATTGCTAAGTTATTAAACGATACCGATCTTGCCATTATTGATAAGCGTCGCCCACAAGCGAATGTTTCTCAAGTAATGCACATTATTGGTGACGTTGAAGGCCGTGACTGTATCATCGTTGATGATATGATCGATACTGGCGGTACCTTATGTAAAGCAGCTGAAGCACTTAAAGAACACGGTGCTAAGCGAGTATTCGCTTACGCTACTCACCCTGTACTTTCTGGCCAAGCATTAGAAAACATTCGTAACTCAGTAATTGATGAAGTGATTGTAACTGACTCAATTCCACTGTCTGCTGAATTAAAAGCAATTGATAAAATTAAAGTGTTAACACTTGCAGACATGCTAGCTGAAACAATTCGCCGTATCAGCAATGAAGAATCTATTTCAGCGATGTTCGAACACTAAACTTGGTTTAGTTAAAATATCCTGATGTAATAAAGCGCCTCGTTGGCGCTTTTTTTATGTATCGTGTTTCTTTTAATTAGTCGCGGTGGTATGATAGCGCGCCTTTTGGCTAGGGACCTTGGTCGCAAAGGCCCTACACTATTTAATTATTGGAGACATCATGTCTAACGAAACATATACATTTAATGCAGAATTACGCACAGCTACGGGTACAGGTGCGAGCCGCCGCCTACGTCGTGAAGATAAAATCCCTGCGATCCTTTACGGTGCTGACAAAGAAGCTGCATCACTTACTTTTGAACACAAAGATATTATCAAAGCACAAGAAAGTGAAGGTTTTTACACTCACATCCTTACTCTTGATATCGCTGGTGAAAAAGTTGAAGCTATCCTTAAAGATATCCAACGTCACCCGTTCAAGCCTAAAATCACTCACCTTGATTTCCAACGTGTAGATGCTACTCACAAACTTAACACTAAAGTACCAGTTCACTTCATCGGTGAAGAAGCGGTAACTAAAGCGGGTAACACTGTAGTTCACCAATTAACAGAAATCGAAATCACGTGTCTTCCTAAGTCACTTCCTGAATTCGTAGAAGTTGACGTAGCTGGCCTAGTTGCTGGTGACTCAATACACATCTCTGACGTTAAACTTCCAGCAGGTGTTTCATCTGTTGATTTAGCGAAAGGTGCTGATCACGACCAGTCTATCGTAACTATCAAAGCTAACAAAGCTGCGCCAGTTGAAGACGAAGCTGCAGAATAAATTTTAAGGTTTGCACCTTGAATTCTATTCAAATGCTTGTGGGCCTGGCTAATCCAGGCCCCGAATACGCAAACACACGCCACAATGCAGGTGCTTGGTTCATCGAGCAACTCGCTGCACGCTACAACTGTACGCTAAAACACGATCCTAAGTATCACGGCCTTACCGGCAAAGTGATCATCCAAGGTCAAGAATTCAAATTACTGATCCCTACTACTTATATGAATTTAAGTGGTAAAGCTGTCGGTAGTTTAGCCAACTTTTTCAAAATTCCTGTTGAGAGCATCCTAGTTGCCCATGACGAAATGGATTTAGAACCCGGTGTTGCCAAATTAAAAAAAGGTGGCGGACACGGTGGCCATAATGGTTTAAAAGACATTATTGCAAAGATGGCAAATCAAAAAAATTTCATGCGTTTGCGCGTTGGCATAGGTCATCCAGGACACCGTGAAATGGTGACCGGATGGGTGCTTGGAAAAGCAGCCAAAGAAGACCAAGAGAAAATGGATGCCGCAGTAGATGAAGCAGTTCGTTGTATGGAAATACTTGCAAAAGACGGTGTGTTAAAAGCACAAAACAGACTACATTCGTTTAAGCCATAATTGGTTAAGCGGATCTAAACAAGGTATCTTAACTATGGGTTTCAAATGTGGCATCGTCGGTTTGCCTAATGTTGGTAAATCAACACTTTTCAATGCATTAACCAAAGCGGGTATTGAAGCCGCTAACTTTCCTTTTTGTACCATCGAGCCAAATACGGGCGTGGTACCGGTGCCAGATCCTCGTCTAGACGAACTTGCAAAGATTGTAAAACCACAACGTATTCTTACAACGAGTATGGAATTTGTGGATATTGCAGGTCTTGTAAAAGGCGCATCGAAAGGGGAAGGTCTTGGTAACCAGTTTTTAGCTAACATTCGTGAAACCGATGCAATTGGCCACGTAGTACGCTGCTTTGAAGATGACAACATCATTCACGTTGCAGGTACCATTGATCCTGCTGATGATATTGATGTGATCAACACCGAGTTAGTACTTGCTGATATGGATAGCGCTGAAAAAGCCCTTTTCCGTAACGCGAAAAAAGCCAAAGGTGGCGATAAAGACGCAAAAGAACAAAATGCCGTACTTGAAAAAGTAAAAGTACACCTTGATGAAGGCTTAACTTTACGTTCTTTAGCATTAACTAAAGAAGAAAAAGCGGCTATTAGCTCTGTTAACTTCTTAACAATCAAACCAACTATGTATATTGCTAACGTAGCTGAAGATGGTTTTGAAAATAACCCATATCTTGACCGTGTACGCGAAATTGCTGCTGCTGAAGATGCTGTTGTTGTGCCTGTATGCGCCGCGATTGAATCTGAGCTTTCGGAATTAGATGAAGAAGATAAACTTGAGTTTATGGCCGATCTTGGTCTGGATGAGCCAGGTTTGAATCTAGTGATCCGTGGTGGTTATGAGTTACTTCATTTACAAACCTACTTTACTGCAGGTGTAAAAGAAGTACGTGCATGGACAATCCCAGTAGGTGCAACTGCGCCACAAGCTGCAGGTAAAATCCACACTGACTTTGAGCGTGGCTTTATCCGTGCACAGACCATCGCTTTTGATGACTACATCGCCTATAAAGGTGAAAGTGGTGCAAAAGAAGCAGGTAAGATGCGCCAAGAAGGCAAAGAATACATAGTTAAAGATGGCGATGTAATGAACTTCTTGTTCAATGTTTAACACCATCCCAGTGTGACCTATCACCTTTAGTGATTTTTAAAGGCTCGTTTTTACGAGCCTTTTTTATTTTTGCACTATCATTAAATATCAGCTGTTGTGAATAAGTCACAATAAAGCAGTTAAAAAAACACCATTTTTATTAAAATTTAGCCTGTTAGCCTATTTTTCCCGCAAACAAACCAAGATACGTGTTTTTTTGCAAAAAAGGTGTTGACGGATTTGGGTCATATCAGCATAATACGCCCCGCACTCAGCGATGAAGTGCTAACAAAAAAGATGGCTAAGTAGCTCAGCTGGTTAGAGCACATCACTCATAATGATGGGGTCACAGGTTCAAATCCCGTCTTAGCCACCATTATTTTTTGTTGCTCAATGAAGAGTTTAAAATAACTACCTAGTGTTTTATTACACAACGTATGCGGGAGTGGCGGAATTGGTAGACGCGCTGGATTTAGGTTCCAGTATCTTAGGATGTGAGAGTTCAAGTCTCTCCTTCCGCACCATGTTCTTGATAAGAATTAAAATTATCAATTGTTATTGTTGGGATATCGCCAAGCGGTAAGGCACCAGGTTTTGATCCTGGCATTCCCAGGTTCAAATCCTGGTATCCCAGCCAACAATGGCTAAGTAGCTCAGCTGGTTAGAGCACATCACTCATAATGATGGGGTCACAGGTTCAAATCCCGTCTTAGCCACCATTTCTTTTTTAGAAGTGGCTCTGCAAGAGTTAAATTGCAACTCAATGAAGAGTTTAAAATAACTACCATTTCTTTGATTAATTCAAAGTGATAATGCGGGAGTGGCGGAATTGGTAGACGCGCTGGATTTAGGTTCCAGTATCTTAGGATGTGAGAGTTCAAGTCTCTCCTTCCGCACCATGTTCTTGATAAGAACTAAAACTATCAATTGATTCTTTGTTGGGATATCGCCAAGCGGTAAGGCACCAGGTTTTGATCCTGGCATTCCCAGGTTCAAATCCTGGTATCCCAGCCAACTTCTTCTACCAAAGAGTGTTGTTAAAGAATAACTCTAGCTACGAGTATAAACAGCAAAAACGTATATAATTATACGGACTATGCGGGAGTGGCGGAATTGGTAGACGCGCTGGATTTAGGTTCCAGTATCTTAGGATGTGAGAGTTCAAGTCTCTCCTTCCGCACCATTTTCTTGATAAGAATTAAAACTATCAACTGTTTCTTTGTTGGGATATCGCCAAGCGGTAAGGCACCAGGTTTTGATCCTGGCATTCCCAGGTTCAAATCCTGGTATCCCAGCCAACATTCTTCTACCAAAGAATGTTGTTAAAGAATAACTCTAGCTACGAGTATAAACAGCAAAAACGTATATAATTATACAGACTATGCGGGAGTGGCGGAATTGGTAGACGCGCTGGATTTAGGTTCCAGTATCTTAGGATGTGAGAGTTCAAGTCTCTCCTTCCGCACCATGTTCTTACCTAGAACTAAAACTAATAAAATTTAAAGTTGGGATATCGCCAAGCGGTAAGGCACCAGGTTTTGATCCTGGCATTCCCAGGTTCAAATCCTGGTATCCCAGCCAACTTTATCAACTCCCTTCTCTATCTTTTATCTTTTATCTTTTATCT
>NZ_JACJEY010000043.1:0-42275 GCF_014164295.1 Pseudoalteromonas sp. SG43-7 | reverse complement strand
GGAATGGCGCCTAACACACCGGCTATAATCCACGTTACTGTGGCGTAAATAAGTGCATCTCTGAATGTTGCGGCGGTTAGATCAGTTTTACGTAAATTGATAAGTAGCACTAAAGCGACAGAGATGCAAGCCACGGTCATCCCCATCATGACGAGCCCCGAGTTTGGTATGCTAAATTATTTGATATCAGCTTTTTTATATTGGCAGGGATCCAATTTATTGTCCTAGCAATCATTAGTGCATTGTATCTAGTGGTTGGCACTCAAGCCGACGACTACCGGCAACAGGGGAATATTAGTGTGTATACCTCGGATGTTGGCGCGTTTGGCAAAGCAACGCATTATTTTTCTTATCAATGCACTGATAAAAATGGCTTTTATACTTTAACACCGATAGCCACCCTCGATTGGTTAGGGTCGTTCACATTTAGTGAAAAAGCGAATACCTTAATCATCAAGCATGACGATCACAGTGGTAAAGGCGAACAAATTAAACCAATAGATATCAGTGGATTTGGCTGTAATGTGTTAAGTTTTAAACGGTAAGCTTTAAGTTGCTCTGAGCTAAATTTAATATCAGCATGATAAATTTATATTATTTGCGTTTGTAGGTTTACTGTACGAGGTTAATAAGCGAATGATTGTATTTTAGATACTAAAGGAAGCTTTTTATATGGCTAAAAAAGAGTTGGTCGACCAAGATGGACAAGTCGACTTTGGTATTTTTCCAGATGGAGTAGATGACATCAATTACTTGGATTTTGACCTGCGTAGTACTATGGGTAAATCCAGAAGTACGCTTTTTAAAAAGTTAAGCTTTAATCAATTTCAATTTATTAGTTTGAGTTGTGAGCAGTTAATTATTGGTTTAGCGATTGTTGATTTAAAAATTGCGAGTCACTGTTTTGTATATGTATACGACCCACAAACGACAGAATTCGATGAAGTCAGTTTTATCAGCTTACTGGCTTTAAATACGTGTATTGATAGCACACCAAACACCGGGCAAGCGACTTTTCGAAAAGGGCGTAACAGCGTAACTATTAATACAACCGCTAAGCCGCAAATACGCTCGGTAGAGGTAAATTTAAAGTCCGGGCTGAAAATTAGTGCCTGTATTGATGAATCGATAAATTATAACCCGCTTGCGGTGTGTGTTCGTGCCGGTTTTACAGGCTTTCATTTTACCCAAAAAACTGCCGCATTACCCTGTACTGGAACACTTCAGTGGCGTGGTAACAAATATGTATTTGAAGAGCTTAAAATACTGGCAAGTGTTGATTGGAGCGCGGGTTTCATGCGTCGCGAAACCTTTTGGAACTGGGGGAGTTTAGCCTGCACATTAGCTGATGGCCGCCGCTTAGGTTTAAATTTAAGTGCGGGGGTTATTGAAACAGGTTTTACCGAAAACGCCTTGTGGCTCGATGGCACGCTTTATAAAATTGATATGGTCGATTTTCAATTTGAGCGCTATGGTAATGCTAAAGCAACGAGTAAATGGCGGCTGCGTTCAAACGACGGTATCATCAATTTATACTTCGAACCCGCAGGTAAACGCCAAGATAAAACCAACTTAATTATTATCGCGACTAACTTCACTCAACACTTCGGCCGTTACTATGGTGAAATAACTCTTGCAGACGAAGTTATCACACTTAACGGCGAATGGGGATTTACCGAAGACCACTATGCGAAGTGGTAAAGAGTACTTAATACCAATCGACTTAAATATTTAACCACCCTAGCGAGCTAAATAAAGCGCTAACTGCGTTATAATTTTTTCAAGTAGAACAACTGCATGTCAAAATTTATGCCTTGTTATCACTGCATTTATCTGTAGTTATAAATGGTCAGTAACTTTACACGATTGGTATAACCTGACTATCGTTTAAAAATGAACTTAACATCTATCCCAAGATCAGCTCGTTGCCGCGTCACTAAATTCAATCGATTTGTTCAACGACTATAGTGCTTAATGCACTGTGTGATAAACCAAATCGAATCTTGTATTAGGTAAACACCGACAGCACCCAACGTGAGTAAAGTCGCGGCAGCTTGCAACAGCAAATGCTGCGACACATGCTTCGCCAGCAAGCCGTTGTTAAGATAGCTCCCCAGCAGTGAGCCAAGTCCCAAAAAAATCTCACTATAACCAAATTGCTCAGGCGTGAACCCCAGCGCTGCGAATTAAATCCGCCCAGTTGGTAATAAGAAAAAAGGGAAATGTTGTAAAGTGCCACCAACAATTACCACTGACATTTTTTAACTAACTCAAACCAAGAACGAGTAAACTTTTTAGGGAGGATTTTCTTTGGTGGTACGATAGGGACTTCGAGCTTTTTAGCAAAGTAACGGTGTACAAAGGTTTTCATTTGATCGCTTTCTAATTGCTCGTAAGCTATTTGCAATTGTGCTACGTCCTTTCGGCTAACATAATTTCCTTTAAGTTTTTTAAAACGCATTTCCAGCCACAGTAATAAAGCTTGTTTAGCCTCATTGGGAAAGGCATGGGTTAAAGTGGATGTGGGTCCGTATAATCTTTCAAAGTTTATTGTTTGATCTTGGATCAAAAATACCATTAACAGATTTAATCCTGCAGAAATTTGTCCCGCTCGCTTGTCAATAATTTGATAACGGCTTAAGGCACTACGAAAATAATGTTCAGCTTCTGGGATTTTATTCTCATCAAGTGCCAAATAGCCCAAGTTACTTTCTATCATGGCGACAACGTTAGGGAGGTTTAAACGCACCGTGAAATTATAGCTTTCGGCATATAGGTTACGCGCTTCGTCATTGTTATTTTGCCATAGCGACCAGTGCCATACTGTTGGTAAGCGTCAAGCGTTGACGATCATTTTCAGCGTATTTATAACCACATTGAAAACTTAGTTGGGCATCGTCTAAATACTCTGCATAGCGTAGCCAAATACCTAACGCACTCATAATAGACGTTATTCTCTTTTTGAAATAAGGGGCTTGCTGCTGACTAAATATCGCATCTACAGACTGATGAAGGCGGTCAAATTGGCTGGTCGGAACGGCTGCTCGGGCGTTAATAAGATGCCAACGAATAAATAACTCAGGTGAAACTTTATCGATATCGTCAAGATTTTCAAGAATAATAATAGATTGCGCTGGGTTGACAACAAGGTAGTCTTCAGCTTCGTTTAACTTATTTTCAAAAGTGCTTAGTTCAGTAGCAAAAGCTTGCTGAAAACCAAGTAACAGGAACCAACATATAACGAAAAGCCGTAACAACTTGATCTCAATTACTTAATGATGTAATTGATAATTATAGTTGCCGCAGTCATACAAATCAAAGCTAATAAACCAGAATAACTTCTTAGCTATCAAGTATGTTGTATTTAAAGGTGATATTTATCATAAAAGAGAAAATAACACAGATAGAAAAAGCCCTAGATCTATATAGATTTAGGGCTTTCATTTATTTATTGTTAATGTCAATCAGCTTATCGGTTAGAACTTTTCAGCTCTCTATTATTCGTCTATCGATCTCAATAATGCATTAATCCCTACTTTTTCGCGGGTTTGCTGATCTACTTTTTTCACGATAATTGCAGCGTACAAGCTGTGAGTACCGTCTTTTGATGGCAGTGCGCCTGGAACAACCACAGCACCTGCTGGTACGCGGCCGTAGTGGATCTCGCCAGTTTCGCGGTCGTAAATGCGAGTACTTTGGCTGATGTAAACACCCATTGAAATAACAGCGCCTTCTTCAACGATCACGCCTTCTACAATTTCAGAGCGTGCACCAATAAAACAGTTATCTTCAATGATAGTAGGATTGGCTTGTAATGGCTCTAAAACGCCACCTATGCCAACACCTCCTGACAAGTGTACGTTCTTACCAATTTGTGCACACGAGCCTACAGTGGCCCATGTATCAACCATAGTGCCATCATCAACGTAAGCACCAATGTTTACATATGATGGCATCAATACTACATTTTTACCGACAAAGCTGCCTTTACGGGCAACAGCGTTTGGTACAACGCGCATGCCACCTTGCTGAAATTGCTCCGGTGTATAGTCGCTAAATTTAAGTGGTACTTTGTCATAAAACTGGTTTACGCCGTCGTTCATTGGTTGATTGTCACGAATACGAAACGACAGTAACACGGCTTTTTTTAGCCATTGATGGACAACCCACTCACCACTGATTTTTTCAGCAACGCGTGCGGCACCACTATCAAGTAGCTCAAGTACATCGATTATGGCTTGTTTTACATCACTAGGTACTGTGCTCGGGCTGATGCTATCACGGTTATCCCAGGCGTTTTCAATGGTGGTTTTTAAATCTGACATAAGATCCTCTTATTCGGTTTCTGCGTTGAGTTTTTTACGCAATGCTTGATGAATTTTTGCTTGTTCTTCGTCGGTAAGAGCTTGGTATTCGTTATTCGATACCACGAAGAAATCTTCTGCACGTTCACCTACGGTGGTGATCCGCGCGGCGTGTATATGTAATAAATGGGCTTGAAACACTTCGGCAATTTTGGTTAATAAGCCAGGAATATCTACCGCTTGAATTTCGATTAAGCTGCGGTCTTTACGCGGGTGAGGGCGCAGGATAATTTTTGGTTTAATATTAAAATCTTTAAAGCGTTGTGAGCGATTCTTTTTAAAGCGAATTTTCTTTTTCGGATCAGCAAGCGCTTGATCAAGGCCGCGTTTGATTGACTGCGCTTGAGCGCTGGCAATCGGGTCGCCACTGACTTCAAGTACTACAAAGCTAAACAGCACATAGCCGTCGCGAGTGGTGAGCACTTGAGCATGTTGAATTTGCGCTTTTTTAGAGCCGATCACACTTACTAAACGGGCAAATAAACCGCCGGAGTAGGGGCTATAAACAAAAATCTGTGTACCGCCGTGCATGGCTGTATTTGATACCGCAACACTGGGTTGGCTTAAATCAACGCAGTTTAGTAAATGTTCGGTGTGCCATGATAGTTGTTGTTCACTAAAGGCCGTAAAGTAATTTGCTTTAAAACGGCTCCAAATTAAATCAATCTGATTTTCATCATAGCCATTGTTGATTAACCGTTGTTTGGCTTGATGCTTTTTATCGCGAATTTGGTCGCGCTGATCCATAGGATTTTCAAGGCCTAACCGTAACGCCCTTTGAGTATGCAGGTAAAGCTCACGCAACAAGGTGTTTTTCCAATCATTCCACAAGTTGTCGTTAGTGGCGCGAATATCTGCGACGGTTAAGCAGTATAGGTAATCAAGTTGTCGTTCGGTTTTAACTCGAGTAGCAAAGTCTTTGATCACATCTGGGTCATTAATATCTTTGCGCTGTGCAGTTACAGACATAAGTAAATGGTTACTAACTAGCCAAGCAATCAATTTGCCATCGGAAGTTGAAAAACGATGTAATTTGGCAAAAGCAATGGCATCAACAGCACCGAGTTCTGAGTGATCGCCGCCACGGCCTTTGGCAATGTCATGGAAGATGCCTGCTAAATACAGTAGCTCGGGCTTGTCCATGCGGGTGACTATTTCACAACAAATAGGAAACTCACTGACGTTTGCTTTATCAAAATATTGATAAATGTTATTGATCAACTTATGAGTATGTTCATCCACAGTATAAGCGTGAAATAAGTCAAATTGCATCTGTCCAAAAATGTTTCGCCACTGGGGTAAATAAGCGGCAAGCATGCCGTGCTTGTGCATTAAAGTAAATGCACGGCCCATGCCGTTAGGGTGTTTAATTAGCCGTAAAAAGGCTTCACGACAGGCGGCATAATCTTGCAAATCTCCTAACAGACGACGGCGCACTTGGCGGATGGTACGGATAGTACTTGGGTAAATATGGGTAATTTCAGGGTTATCGGCAATGTGTTCGAACAATACAAATAGTTGATCACGGCGAAAGAACACGGACGGATTTTTTACCCTAATTTGATGGCCAACACGTTCGAAATTACGATCGAGTTCAACCACTGCTTGTTCGTTACTTTCCGGTAAAATGCTTTGTTCAAAATATGATAACAACATTTGATTTAGCTCACGGACCCGGCTCATGATCCTAAATAATCGCTTCATCATCCGCTCAACTGAGGCTTTACCATCGCTACCAAAGCCAAGTAAATCAGCAGCCAGTGGTTGATGATCAAATAACAACCGGTTCTCAGAGCGTCCAGCCGCTAAATGCAGCGCAAAACGGATATTCCAGAGATTTTCTAAACACTCCAACAGCTCTTGGTATTCTTCATGAGTGAGATAGCCGTGGCTAATAAGCTCTTGTAAGGTTTCGGCTCTAAAATGTTTTTTAGCAACCCAAATGATGGTTTGCAGATCTCGCAGGCCACCGGGATTTTCTTTGATATTTGGTTCGAGGTTGTATGCTGTACCGTGACATTTTTTATGACGCAGTTGTTGCTCATGTACTTTTGCTAAAAAGAATTCGTCAGAGTGCCATACAGGCGTATCAAGAATATGCTCTTTGAGTTTTTCATATTCAATGTGATTACCGAACAGTAGTCGACTTTCAAGCAAGCTAGTGGCAAAAGTTACGTCGGCACGTTTTTGCTCAATCGCTTGCTCAATGGTACGCACACTGTGGCCAATTTCTAAATTAAGATCCCATAGCATGGTCACAAATTGGCCGATTTTTTCACACACTGCATCACTAGGTTGCTCAGAAACTAGCAGTAAAAAATCGATATCTGAATAGGGGTGCAGCTCACCGCGACCGTAACCGCCAACGGCGATCAAGGCTAAATCTGGCTCATGGGCTAAATCATAAACATGAAACAGTTTAATCAGTAAGCGGTCGATAAACTCAGCCCGGGCATTAATCAAATTACCGACTGGCTGTTTTGAAAACTCGTTTTGTAACCATTTATAAAAATAATTAGAACAATCGCGATAATCGGTTAATTGCTCAGCATCGCTGAGCAATTTTTTAACTTTATTGGGTAATGCCACGTGGGCTGGCTCCTTAGCACACTAATTTCACCCTAAGTCGGGTGAGTCAGTATTTAATGTTCAATGATCCGGTCAATCGTATCATCTGATCGAAGCGTTAAAATTTCAACACCATTTTCAGTTACTAATAAAGTGTGTTCCCACTGCGCAGACAAGCTACGGTCTTTAGTAACCACAGTCCAGTCATCTTTTAGTAGTTTACACTGGCGTTTACCCGCGTTAACCATTGGCTCAATAGTCAAACACATACCTGCTTTTAGGGCTTCGCCAGTACCAGCGCGGCCATAATGCATTATTTGTGGTTCTTCATGAAACTCTGCACCAATACCATGGCCGCAATATTCACGAACAATTGAGTAGTTAAAGCTCTCTGCATATTTTTGAATCGCTTCGCCGATATCACCTAAACGCACGCCTGGTTTAACCATTTTTATAGCTAAATAAAGGCTTTCTTGCGTTACTTCAGCAAGACGCTTGCCTTGGATGTTTGGCGTGCCAACATGAAACATTTTTGATGTGTCGCCGTGGTAGCCATCTTTGATAACCGTGATATCGATATTGACACTGTCGCCATCTTTTAATGCTTTGTCGTTAGGAATACCATGGCAAATTACATGGTTTACTGAGGTGCAAATTGATTTAGGAAAACCATGGTAATTTAGTGGGGCAGGAATTGCCTTTTGCACATCGACAATATAATTATGACAAATTGTATTTAGTTCATCAGTGGTTACACCGGGAACTACATGTGACTCTATCATTTCCAGGACATCTGCCGCTAAGCGCCCGGCTACACGCATTTTCTCTATTTCTTCAGGGGTCTTGATCACAGCACTCATGGAGGCTCCATTGTCGAGTTTTACACATTTATCGTCGCACAAATTTTGCACGCGACGTTGAATATTTGTTTTTAATATGGTATAAAGCGCGCCGTCTTTTTACAAATAAATTCTTAAATGATTTTTTGTATTTAAGGCAAACACAATTTTATTTTAACACACACACGTATCGTCACATACACTTGGGTGCATTTCAGTTTCATTTAACTGCGGTGTTGGTGCTATGGGGTATGTGGAGGCCTAACCCTAAACTAAACAGAGGAAATACAAAATGGCAAACGTTTCAATGCGCGACATGCTTCAAGCTGGTGTTCACTTCGGTCACCAAGCACGTTACTGGAATCCTAAGATGAAGCCTTTCATCTTCGGCGCACGTAACCGTGTTCATATCATCAACCTTGAGCAAACTGTTCCAATGTTCAACAACGCACTTAAGTTTTTAACTGGTGCTGCGTCAAACAAAGGTAAAGTTCTTTTCGTTGGTACTAAGCGCGCAGCAAGCGAGTCGGTTAAAGAAGCCGCTATCGCTAGTGATCAGTATTACGTAAATCACCGTTGGTTAGGTGGTATGTTGACTAACTGGAAAACAGTTCGTCAATCAATCAAGCGTCTTAAAGACCTTGAGATCCAAAGCCAAGACGGTACTTTCGAGAAGTTAACTAAGAAAGAAACGTTAATGCTTAACCGCGAAATGGAAAAGCTTGAAAAGAGCCTTGGCGGTATCAAAAACATGGGTGGTCTTCCTGACGCACTTTTCGTTATCGATGCAGACCACGAGCACATCGCTATCCGTGAAGCTAACAACCTAGGTATTCCAGTTGTTGCGATCGTTGATACTAACTCTAACCCAGACGGTGTTGATTTCATCGTACCTGGTAATGATGATGCTATCCGTGCAATCAACCTTTACACAGGCGCAGTTGCAGCAGCAATTACTGAAGGCCGTGAGAGCAATATCGTTGCTCAAGCTGAGAAAGACGACTTCGTAGAAGCTGAGTAATTAGCTGTCATCAAGTCTTCATCTAATTTTAGATGAAGACTTGCTATTCTTGTAGAGCGGGTAACCCGCTTATCTAAACCTGAATTCAGATTTGAGGATTTACTAATGGCTGTAACTACTGCCCTAGTTAAAGAATTACGCGAGCGTACCGGCGCTGGCATGATGGATTGTAAAAAAGCGTTAACTGAAACTGATGGCGACATCGAGTTAGCGATTGAAAATATGCGTAAAAGTGGCGCTGCAAAAGCTGCTAAAAAAGCAGGTAACATTGCTGCTGAAGGTACTATCATCATCAAGCAAAACGCAGGTGTTGCAGTACTAGTTGAAGTTAACTGTCAAACTGACTTCGTAGCAAAAGACGTAAGTTTCTTAGCATTTGCTAATAAAGTTGCTGATGCTGCTATTGCAGAAACGATTTCTATCGAAGACTTACAAGCTAAGTTCGAAGAAGATCGTGTTGAACTAGTTACTAAAATTGGTGAAAACATCAATGTACGTCGTCTACAGTACATCGCTGGCGAAACGCTAGTTGAGTACCGTCACGGTGAGCGTATTGGTGTTGTTGTTGCAGGTGTTGCTGATGAAGAAACACTTAAGCACATCGCAATGCACGTTGCTGCTTCAAACCCAGAGTACCTAACACCTGAAGATGTACCTGCTGACGTTGTTGAAAAAGAAAAGCAAGTACAAATCGAAATCGCGATGAACGAAGGCAAGCCTGCTGAAATCGCTGAGAAGATGGTTGTTGGTCGCATGAAAAAATTCACTGGTGAGGTTTCTCTTACTGGACAAGCTTTCATCATGGAACCTAAAAAATCTGTTGGCGAAATTCTTAAAGAGAAAAACGCAACAGTTACTGGCTTCGTACGTGTAGAAGTTGGTGAAGGTATCGAGAAGAAAACTGAAGATTTTGCTGCTGAAGTTGCTGCACAGATTGCTGCTGCTAAAGGTCAATAAAATCGATTTCCTTTGACGAAAAAGTGAGTTAGATGAAATTATTCTGTTATTTGCTTTTGCGTCATCGCTGAAAATTCTTTAAAATAACCGCGCTCTTTATGTGAAAATCATAAGCGCGGTTATTTTTTATCCTTTTTTTATAAAGTTGGCCCAAATACTATGACAATCAATCGTAAACCTATTTTTAGACGCGTTCTTCTCAAATTAAGCGGTGAAGCACTGATGGGAGACGAAGGCTTCGGCATCGACCCAAAAGTATTAGACCGTATGGCGCAAGAAATCAAAGAGCTTGTAGAACTCGACGTAGAAGTGGGTTTAGTTATCGGTGGCGGTAACTTTTTACGTGGCGGCTCACTTGCTGAAGCAGGTATGAATCGCGTAGTTGGCGATCATATGGGGATGCTAGCAACTGTCATGAATGGCCTTGCAATGCGTGATGCGTTGCACCGTGCATTTGTAAATTGTCGTTTAATGTCAGCTATCCCACTTAACGGTGTGTGTGATGCATACAACTGGGCTGAGGCAATTAGCTTATTAAAAACGGGCCGTGTAGTTATTTTTGCAGCCGGTACTGGTAACCCATTCTTTACAACGGATTCGGCCGCGTGTTTACGTGGTATTGAAATTGAAGCCGATACCGTGATTAAAGCCACCAAGGTTGATGGTGTTTACAGTGATGATCCGGTAAAAAATCCAGAGGCGACACTTTACCGTCACTTGAGCTACAATGAAATCATTGAAAAAGAATTAAAAGTAATGGATCTTGCGGCATTCACCCTTGCGCGTGATCACAAGATGCCGTTGAGCGTATTTAATATGAATAAATCAGGCGCATTAAAGCGTGTAATTATGGGCGAAGAAGAAGGCACTCTTATCTCTTCACAAGCCTCAGATGAAGTTATTAACTAGATTAGGATTGAACCGTGATAAACGATATTCAAAAAGATGCTGCAGAACGTATGCAGAAAAGTGTAACGGCACTTAGCAGTCAACTATCTAAAATCCGTACTGGCCGTGCTCATCCGGCAATATTAGATGGCATTATGGTGCCATACTACGGCGCACCAACGCCATTGAACCAAGTTGCCAATGTAACGATTGAAGATTCACGTACACTTGCGTTAAGTGTATTTGATAAATCGCTTGCACAAGCGGTAGAGAAAGCAATCATGGCATCTGACTTAGGTTTAAACCCAATGTCAGCAGGTTCTGTGATCCGTGTACCACTTCCTCCGCTAACTGAGGAACGTCGTAAAAACTTAATTAAAATCGTTCGTGGTGAAGTTGAAAGCGGCCGTGTTGCAATCCGTAATATTCGTCGTGATGCTAACGGTGACGTTAAAAACTTATTGAAAGATAAAGATATTTCTGAAGATGAAGCGCGTCAATCTGATGATGCAATTCAAAAGCTTACGGACAAATTCATTAAAGAGATGGACACTCAATTAGCGGCGAAAGAAGCCGAGTTGATGGAAATCTAAGCTAGTAAATTTATTAGTTTTGAAACGCCGTCTGGGGTATACTAGGCGGCGTTTTTTTATGGAATACTCGATATTTATGGTTCTTAACGCTGATAAAATTTCCCAGCAATGTTTACCCAAGCATGTCGCTATAATCATGGATGGCAATGGTCGTTGGGCACAAGCCAAGAATAGGCCACGTGTGTACGGTCATAAAAAAGGCGTGGATGCGGTTCGTCAGTCTGTGCAGTTTTGTACTAAATTAGGAATAGAGTCATTGACTCTATTCGCTTTTAGTAGTGAAAACTGGCATCGCCCCGAAGATGAAGTCAGTACCTTGATGGAGCTGTTTTTGTTTGTGCTGAGTAAGGAAGTTAAAAAGCTACACAAAAATAATGTTAAGTTAACCATTATTGGTGACTTATCTCGTTTTTCAGATACTTTGCGCAGCAAGGTTGATGCAGCACATGAATTAACGGCTAATAATACAGGTTTGCAACTGAATGTAGCGGCAAATTATGGTGGTCGATGGGATATAACAAATGCTGCAAAGCAATTAGGTAAGCTGATTGCTGCAGGGACGTTAAACCCTGATGATATTACAGAGCACGATTTAGCCGCCCATATGAGTATGCAAGATCAGGCTGAACCTGACTTGTTGATCCGTACTGGTGGCGATTTACGCATAAGCAACTTTTTATTATGGCAAGCTGCTTATGCTGAACTTTACTTTACCGATACGCTTTGGCCTGACTTCAATGAAGCAGCTTTTGCTGATGCTATCGCTTGTTACGTTGCCAGAGAGCGACGGTTTGGTTGTACTGGCGAACAAATAAAACAATTACTCGCTGAAACCTAATTAAAAAGGGTAACACTTTGCTAAAACAACGAATTTTAACCTCTTTAGTGCTAGCGCCTTTGGCACTGGTGTTGGTTTTTTATACACCTCTTACATTGTTTAGTTACATCGCTGGCGCGATTGTTTTATTAGGCGCGTGGGAATGGTCGGCATTTATGGGGTTATGCGATAAAGTTAAACGTTTTTCGTTTGTGACGTTTATTGGCTTGTTACTGGTACTGCTTAATTGGCATTGGCCAATTGATGGACTGTGGGTCGACGGCCAGCTCGTAGGAGACGCAAATTATATATTCACACTGTCATTTTCGTGGTGGATTGTAGCCACCTACCTAGTGTGGCGCTACCCAGCAATGGCTAAAGCATGGAACGAAGGAGTGGTTATGCGCGCTATTGCCGGTATTCTCACCTTAGTACCGCTGTGGCTTGCGCTTAATACACTGCGCAGTGCTAACTATGAGCAATCAACGCACTTTGGTTCGATGCTTATTTTAGTGGTACTGGGGATCGTATGGAGTGCTGACATTGGTGCATACTTTACGGGTAAAAACTTTGGCAAGCATAAGTTAATGCCAAAAGTGAGCCCTAATAAAACCATTGAAGGTTTAGCTGGTGGCTTAGTTGCTGCGGTAATTTTTGTTTTAGCGTTTTGTCATTTTACCAATGTAGATATGTCTGTTTGGCCAATTTACGCGATTATGACTGTATTCATCGCGTTATTCTCAGCTATTGGCGACTTACTCGAAAGTATGTTCAAACGCGAAGCTGGTCTTAAAGATAGTGGCTCATGTTTGCCTGGCCATGGGGGGATTTTAGATCGCCTTGACAGCCTAACTGCTGCAGCCCCCATTTTTGTGTTGTGCTATGCATGGACACTTAGTTTATGAGTTGTAGACAACAACTCGTCATTCTCGGCGCGACAGGTTCCATTGGTTTAAGTACCTTAGATGTTGTTGCGCGTAATCAAGAACAGTTTGCTGTATTTGCACTTGCGGCAGGTAATAATAGTGAATTGATGGCGCAATTGTGTATTGCTCATCAACCACGCTTTGCAGTGATGGCAGATGACAGCGCTGCAGCTAAGTTAAGCCAACACTTATCGGGCAGTGGCTGCAAAACAGTGATCCGCAGTGGCATTGCCGCCATGAGTGAACTGGCCGCTCACCCAGACGTTGACGCGGTAATGTCGGCGATTGTTGGTGCAGCAGGGCTCATACCTACACTCAGTGCGGTAGAAGCAGGTAAAAAAGTATTACTGGCGAATAAAGAATCTTTAGTCATGTCAGGTCAGTTGTTTATTGATAAAGTAAAACAGCATAAAGCCACTTTACTACCGATTGACAGTGAACATAATGCCATATTCCAGTGCCTGCCAAGTGCACTGCAAGGCTCTAAAACCAATGCACAGTTACATGAACATGGGGTAAGTAAAATTTTACTTACCGGTTCTGGTGGGCCTTTTTTAACGTGTGATATTGCCTCTTTAAAAGACGTTACTGTGGCACAAGCCGTGGCGCATCCAAATTGGTCTATGGGACAGAAGATATCTGTTGATTCAGCCACTATGATGAATAAAGGCCTTGAGTTTATTGAGGCTAAATGGCTATTTAACTGCCAGGCAAACGATATTGAAGTGGTCATTCACCCGCAAAGTATTATTCATTCAATGGTGCAATACCAAGATGGCTCGGTGCTAGCACAAATGGGGAATCCAGATATGCGTACACCGATTGCTCATGCTTTAGCATACCCACAGCGTATTGATGCTGGAGTAACACCACTGGATTTTTCACAGCTTGCTGATTTTACCTTTACGAAACCAGATTTTGCCCGCTATCCCAATTTACAATTAGCTATTGCTGCGTGTAATACTGGACAAGGTGCTACAACGACAGTTAATGCTGCCAATGAAATTGCTGTGCAGGCATTTTTACAAGGGCAGATAGGCTTTACTGATATATACCGCATTAATGCACAAACATTAGACACAACGGTTGATGTAAACGTACACACGCTCGATGAAATTCTTGAATGTGACCGTTTAGCTCGACTTCAAGCGACGCAACTCATTGCAAAGGTAGTACGCTAATATGTTCGATTTTCTGTGGAATTTAGGTTCTTTTATTCTAGCGCTGGGAATTTTAGTAACAGTGCATGAATATGGCCATTTTTGGGTTGCCCGCAAAGCGGGTGTGAAGGTATTAAGGTTTTCTATTGGCTTTGGTAAACCGCTAATAAAATGGCACGATAAACACGACACTGAATATGTTATTGCAGCAATTCCTTTAGGCGGCTACGTGAAAATGCTTGATGAACGTGTTGATGAGGTGCCTGCTGACCAACGCCACTTATCATTCAATGCCAAGTCAGTACAAGCGCGTATCGCGATTGTAGCGGCAGGGCCGCTGGCTAACTTTATATTTGCTATCTTTGCTTTAGCTGCGATGTACATGGTTGGAGTTCAATCGGTGAAGCCGGTGGTCGGCTCAGTAAATGAGGGTAGCCGCGCTGAGCAGGCCGGTATTATGCCTAGTCAACAAATTGTAAAAATTGGCGATGCTAATATTGCGACTTGGCAAGATGCTACGTTTGCATTAATGGCCAGCCTAGGTGATAAAAGTGTTGCTGTTACCGTGCGTGACGAGCAATTTCAAGAACAGGTTAAAATGCTTGATATTGATGGTTGGAAACTTGATCAACAAGATGTGCCACCATTAGCTTCATTAGGTATTGTGCCGTTTCGTCCGCAGGCTACTTTAACCGTTGCTACAATTTCGCCAAACTCTGCTGCAGCAGACGCTAATTTACAAGCAGGCGATGAAATTATCGCCGTAAATGGTGAAACAATAACCAGTTGGACGCAGTTAGTTAATGTTATTCAGCAATCCGCTAACAAATCATTACAATTTAGTGTAAAAAGACAAGATAGTATAGAACTGCTAAATGTTACCCCGAAAGGACAACGTAATAGTGATGGCTTGCTACAAGGCTTTTTAGGTGTAGCACCGGTGGTTGAAAAATGGCCAGATGGTTACATTGAAACTAGACATTATGGCCCACTCGATAGTATGGTGCTGGGCGTAACTGAAACATGGCGCTTGATCAGCCTAAGTTTTGATATGATTGGTAACTTAATTACTGGTCAAGTATCAGTGAAGAATTTAAGTGGTCCAGTTGGTATTGCTGTAGGGGCGGGAACTAGCGTAAGCTATGGCTTAGTGGCGTTTTTAGGCTTCTTAGCATTGATAAGTGTAAACTTGGGCGTATTTAATTTATTGCCCTTACCAGTGCTTGATGGTGGGCACTTAATGTATTACATAATTGAACTTTTTCGTAAAAAGCCGGTCTCTGAAAAGACACAAGAATTTGGTTTTAAAGTGGGTGCCTTGCTACTCATTTTTCTTACATGTTTCGCTTTGTTCAATGATGTATCGCGATTGTAAGCAATTGCGACAGTCTCGAATTAAAACACGATTGTAAAACACCGCTAAAGTATAATTTTAAGGTGTTGAGCGGTAATACCGTTGTAAAGGATAAAGATAATAAAATGGCTATAAAAAAACATTTGGCAGTAACAAGTTTATTAGGTGCTAGCTTTGCAGCCCTAGGCCAAAACTCCTTTATTGTTGACGATTTAAAAGTTGAAGGTTTGCAGCGCGTAGCGTTGGGAGCAGCATTAACACATATTCCTATTAACGTGGGTGATAGTGTTGATGACTATACAATTTCAAAAACGATTAAGTCTTTGTATAACTCAGGTCACTTCGACAATATCAAGGCACTACGTGATGGCAATAATGTTATTTTTAGAGTAACAGAGCGCCCAACAATTAGCGTTATTGAGTTTGAAGGTAATAAAGACATTAAAGACGAGCAGCTTAATCAGTCGCTTGATCAGCAAGATATTCGCCAAGGTGAACCACTGGATAAAACTGTGGTTGATAACATCGAGAAAGGCTTAATAGAGTTTTTCCACAGTATTGGTAAGTACAACGCAAAAATTGATGTCAGTATCACTAAGTTACCGCGTAACCGCGTTAAGCTAAAACTTAAGTTTGATGAAGGTGATGCCGCATCTATTCGTCAGATCAACTTAGTTGGTAACGAATTGTTTAGTGATGAAGACTTGTTAGCACTTGCTGAGTCACAACAAGATTTACCTTGGTGGCAGTTTATGGGCAGCGATCGCTACCAGAAACAAACCATTGAAGGCGATCTCGAGAAAATTCGTAGTTATTATTTAGACCGTGGTTACTTACGTTTTAATATTGACTCAACACAAGTATCAGTAAGTCCTGAACGTGAATCTGTGTATGTAACAGCTAACATCACCGAAGGCGTTAAATACAAAGTGAAAGGCTTTGACTTCATTGGTGATCTACTTGGCCGTGAAGAACTGATCAAAAGTGTTATTCCACTGCGTGCCGGTGAACTTTATAATGGCTCAGTGGTTACCTCATCTGAAGAATTTATCAAAAGTTATTTAGCGCGTTTCGGTTATGCGAATGCGGAAGTTCGCACCATTCCTGAAATTGATGACGAAACCAAAGAAGTTCAGTTAACACTCTCAGTTAATCCTGGTCAGCGTGTTTATGTGCGTCGTATTATTGTTGGTGGTAACCAAAATACCGCAGATGAAGTATTACGTCGTGAAATGACCCAGCTGGAAGGCGCATGGTTATCGAATCAGAACCTTGAGCGTTCAAAGCTACAAATTCAACGTCTTCCTTACATGGAAAGTGTTGATTTTAATGTTGTGCCAGTCCCTGGTATAGATGACCAAGTTGATGTCGATTTTACCGTTAAAGAGCAATCAGCTGGTAGCTTTAACGCAGGTCTTGCTTATGGTTCTTACTTAGGTCTGCAATTTAATATCGGTGTGACTGAATCTAACTTCTTAGGTACGGGTAACCAGATTGGCTTTAACATCAATACTTCGCGTGGTTCAGAACGTGTTAGTTTATCGTATACCGACCCTTACTTCACCCCAGATGGTGTGTCGCAAGGCAGTAGTATTTTCTACAGTAATTACGATGCAAGTAAGTTTAGCCTCATCGATTACAAATCAAAAAGCTACGGCATTGGTACAAATATAGGCTTCCCAATTGATGCGGTAAACCGTATCAACTTTGGTGTACGTTGGATCCAAGAAGAGTTATCTGAGATTGCTGAATATGAGCAAACGCTTGTTATGCGTGAGACCTTCCTAGACGTGAATAACCCGGATAAAGGATTTGATTTTACTAAGTACGAACTCAGCGTTGGTTGGTCTCGTGTGACAGTAAACCGTGGTTTATTCCCAACGGCAGGTTCGCGTCAAACATTAAACTTAACCGGTACTACGCCAAACTCTGATTTAACTTACTTTAAGGTAAATTACGACTCGCGTTTTTATTGGCCACTTACTAATAACCACCGTTGGGTATTCTCAACGCGTGCTGCATTTGGCTATGGTAACGGTTATGGCACAACCAATGGTTACGATCAAACATTACCATTCCAAGAATATTTCCGTATAACCGAAATGGAATTACGTGGTTTTGACCGTAATACTATTTTGCCGCGTGCAATATCGCGTACACCACAAGTAATTCCAGGCAATTCATTGGCAGATGGTAGTCTAACTGGCAATATAGGCGGCTCGCCAGAGTTTGATGTGTTAACACCGGGAGGACGTATTGGTGGTAATGCCAAAGCGGTTGCAGGCATGGAGTTAATTGTGCCAACCCCATTTTTGGATGAAGATAATACCAGTTCTGTACGTACTAGTTTCTTTGTTGATGCTGCAAACGTATGGGATACTGAATTTAACGTTGACCGTTATAAAAATTTAGGGCCGAATGAACGCGCTAAGCTTGAGGATTATTCAGATCCGCTGCGCTTTAGGGTATCAACCGGTTTATCATTACAGTGGATCTCACCTATGGGTCCAATGTTGATTAGTTTTGCGTATCCATTGCAACAAGAAGAAGATGACGATACGAAGACCATCAGCTTTAACATTAGTAATACATTCTAAAGGAGTTTTTTGTGAAAAAATCATTTAAATCATCGGCAATTGCCATTTTAGCAACACTTATGATGGGTACTTCTGCAAGTGCTTTTGCACATAAAGTTGGTATTGTAGATATGCAAGAAATCTATAAGCAAATCCCACAAATGGCAAAAGTTGAGCAAACACTGCAAGCTGAATTTGCTGAGCGTCGTCAAGAACTTGAAAAGCTACAGGGCGATATCCGCTTTGAAGCAGAAAAATTCAAGCGTGAAAGCACTACAATGAGCCAAGCGCAAAAAGATGCGTTGCGTGAAAAAGTGGAAGGCATGCAAAAAAATCTTGCTGAAAAAGGTCGTCCTTTAGAGCAAGAAATTAAAACTCGTCAAAACCAAGAACTAGCTAAAGTTCAAGGTATTATTATCAAAGCAATCGAAGATATTGCTAAAGATGGTAAGTACGATGAAGTTAAAGTTAAAGATACTACTATCTACTTTAACCCTAAAACGGTCGTTGATTTATCAAGTAAAGTTGTTGATAAAGTAAGTAAGCAATAGAACTGATATATGCATAATTATACGCTTTCGCAGATTGCGGAACTTCTAGGCGCCACGCTTGACGGTGATGGCGCTTGGGAAATCTCAAAAATTGCTACACTTGCAAATGCCCAGTCTGGGCATATTGCATTTTTAGCGAATAAGAAATATCGCTCACAACTTAGTGATACTAAGGCGGGGGCAGTGATCCTATCTGCCGCAGACGCAGAGTATTATCAAGGCAATAAGCTCATAGTGGTTAACCCCTATGTTTGCTACGCGAAATTAGCCCAGTTACTCGATACAACGCCACGCTCAGCGTCACCAGGTATTCACCCAAGTGCGGTGGTCCATCCTGATGCTACAGTTGCAAGCACAGCCGCTATTGCAGCTAATGCGGTGATTGAAGCCGGAGCGGTAATTGGTGATAACGCGCAAATAGGCGCTAATTGCTTTATTGGTGAAAACACAAAAATTGGCAATGGCACAAAACTGTGGGCAAATGTCAGTGTTTATCACGATGTAGAAATTGGTAGTGATTGCTTATTTCAATCAAGTAGCGTAATCGGCAGTGATGGCTTTGGTTATGCAAATGATAAAGGCCAATGGATAAAAATTCCTCAGCTTGGTCGCGTTATTATAGGTGACAAGGTTGAAATTGGCGCTGGTGCTACGGTTGACCGTGGTGCAATTGATGACACGATTATTCACAGCAATGTGATTATTGATAACCAATGTCAAATTGCCCATAATGTTGAAATTGGTTCAGGCACAGCAATTGCTGGCTGTACCGTGATAGCAGGTAGTACAACTATTGGTAAAAATTGCCAGATTGCCGGGCTTGTCGGCATAAATGGTCACATAGATATCTGTGATGGTGTTATACTTACGGGTATGAGCATGGTGACTAAAGCGATTACGAAACCTGGTATTTATTCCTCAGGACTTCCACACTCTTCAAATAAAGAGTGGCGCCGAAACATTGCCCATTTCCGTAATTTGCCAGAGATGAAAGTTCGCCTTAAAGCGCTAGAGACTCTGACTAAGTCATTAAACGTTGATAATTAATAAGGATGCTATTTTGGCAAACGAATTAAATAGCCTTGATATACAAGAAATTTTAAGCTTACTTCCGCATCGTTACCCGATGCTACTAGTTGACCGTGTACTTGATTACACCCCAGGTGAATCATTACATGCAATTAAGAACGTAACTTTTAATGAACCGATTTTTACCGGCCATTTCCCTAACCAGCCAATTTTTCCTGGTGTATTAATTTTAGAAGCCATGGCACAGGCAACCGGTTTATTGGGGTTTAAAACTGTCGAGAATCGCAGTGAAAATGAACTATATTTATTTGCAGCGATAGATAATGCGCGCTTTAAACAACCTGTAACGCCTGGTGACACCATGCATTTACACGTTCAATTTTTAAAAGAGCGTCGTAATATTTGGAAGTTTGCAGCAGAAGCAAAAGTTGATGGCAAAATAGTATGTAGTGCCGAAATCATGTGTGCGAGAAGAGAGCTTTAATTGTGATCCATCCTACAGCGATAATCGAACCAGGTGCAAAGTTAGGTAATAATGTATCGGTTGGCCCGTATAGCTACATTGGCAACGATGTGGTTATTGGTGACAATTGCATTATCGAATCTCATGTTGTGGTCAAAGGTCCGTCAACAATAGGTTCAGGCAATCATATATTTCAATTTGCGTCTGTAGGTGAAGCCTGCCAAGACAAAAAATATAATAATGAGCCAACCACACTTATCATTGGCGATAACAATGTTATTCGTGAATGCGCTACCATCCACCGAGGTACAATTCAAGACCAAGGTGTGACTAAGATTGGCAGCAATAACTTATTTATGGCTTACACTCACGTAGCCCATGATGCGGTGATTGGCGATAACGTTATTTTTGCTAATAATGCATCTGTTGCAGGCCATGTACATATTGGTGACTGGGTTATCTTAGCGGGCAATTCAGGTATTCATCAGTTTTGTAAAGTGGGGGCACATGCCTTTGTTGGTATGTACTCTGGCGTGAACAAAGATGTGCCGCCGTTTGTAACAACTATAGGTACGCCAGCAGGTCCTGTGGCAATTAATACTGAAGGCATGAAGCGCCGTGGCTTTGAAAGCGATGAAGTAATGGCAACACGTCGTGCTTATAAAACACTATACCGCAAGAGTTTAGGTGTTGAAGAGGCAATTGCAGCGCTTGCTGATGATGCCGCTAAGTACCCAGCAGTACAGTTAATGGCTGATTTTGTGAAAAATTCTGAACGCGGTATTATTCGTTAATTCGTTTATGCAGTGTATAAAAGCCACCAGTTATTAAGTTAACTTGGTGGCTTTTTTGTATTCACTGTTTTGTATTTACTTTAATTCAGTTGCAGCTCAGTTGATACCTGCTACCTTCATGCATTCTAAGGGAGCGTTGAATTTTGATTAAAGCACTTTTAATTAGCTTATCACTGGCTATTTTAGCTGGCTGTAGTAGCTCGCAGACAAACTATTCAGCAACAAGCACAGGTATTCGTGAGCAGGGAAATGCTAGCTTTTATGCCGATAAATATCATGGTCGGCTGACCGCTAGTGGTGAAAAGTTTGACCAACAAGCCATGACTGCGGCGCACAAACAGCTCCCTTTTAACAGCAAAGTTAAAGTCACAAACACAGCAAATAACCGTTCAGTGGTCGTTAGAGTGAATGATCGCGGTCCTTTTATTCCCGGCCGTATCATCGATTTAACAAAGCATGCGTTTGAGCAACTCGCAGAGCCAAGCTCGGGCGTTATTAACGTAACCGTTGAAGTAATTGATTAAAAGCGTGTGATCAAGTTCATGTAATCAGGTTGCTCTGCTAATAGTTGCTGATGCGTTGCAATCGCTTTTATTTGCCCTTGCTCTAACCAAATTACGTTATCCATATTGGCAAGTAAGGCAGGGTCGTGAGTTATGCTGATCACAGTACAGTGCCCCATGCTGGTTAATATCGCATCCATAACTTGATGCTTCGATTGATTGTCGAGGCCTTCGGTTGGCTCATCAAGCACTAAAATAGCCGGTGCTCTGAGTAAGGCTTGCGCTAACGCTAAACGCCGTGATTGCCCGCGCGACAAACTTCTGCCACCTGTGCCTAAGCGGGTGTCTAATCCTAGTTTTAACTCGCTAAGCCAGTCACCTAACTGTGTTTGTTGACAGGCTGTACGCATTTGTTGTTTAGTTGCTGAGGGTGCCGCATAGCGTAAGTTTTCAGCAATGGTGCCATCAAAAATATGATGTTGTTGTGCGACTATGTTAATCAGTTCGCAGCGATTTTGTTGACTGATCGTGTTAATTTCTATGGTTTTGTCTGCTGAGTTCAGGTTTATTTCACCATTTTGCTGTGGCCATAAACCACTGAGTAAATTAACCAGTGTACTTTTCCCACTGCCGCTTTGCCCCACAATCGCGACTTTTTGCAGTGGCTCAATAGCAAAACTTAAGTTGTTAAGCGCAAAAGTATCGCCGTGGTAACAATAACTAAGATCTTTAAATTCAAGCCCTACAGGTTGCACTGATAACGACTCCTGAACGCTTGTAGTTTCAGGGCGCAGTTTATCTTCTAAATCAAAAATACGCTTTGCAGCGCTTAGCGCTACGGGCAATTGAATAAACGCATTTGGCAGCGTTAGCACCGTTTCAAAACTAGCAAGCACAAATAAACTAAGCATTGCCAGTTCAACATTGGCCATAGCTCCGCTGTAAACTAGCGGTGCAATTATCACAATGGCACCGAGCATACTCAGTTGTACTATTAATAGTGATACGCCATTACTATGTGCTTCGGCGCTATGGCGAACAAATAGTTGCCGATTATAGCGTTCACTGGCTGCCCGACATTGCTCAATTTGTTGCTCGGTGGCTTGATAGATAGCCAGCTCTCGTAAGCCACTTAGGGTATCTGATAATTCAGCACGTAAAGTCGCCGAATAGTGAGTTTCGAGGTTGGCAGTTTGCTGAAGTTGTTTACTTAGTATGAGCGGTAGGGCAACGCCTACTATTAAGAGTGCAGTAAAGCATAGTAGCGCAACATTACTGTTGTAGGCTGCCATAATTGCAACCACAATTGGCACGCTGATTAGCGCAACAATCATCGGTAATAATACGTTTAAGTAAAATTTATCGAGCGCTTCAACATCATTTTGCATGCGGTTAAATAGATCGGCGCTGCGGCTCATGGCTAAATCAACATTGCTTAGCTGGCTTAGCGTGTTAAAAACACTGACACGAATTTCACTTAATAATAAAAAGGTGGCGTTGTGGGTTACCAATCGCTCGCCGTAACGAGAGGCGGTTCTTACGATTGCCAAAAATCTAATTGTGCCGGCTGGTGTGAAGTAATTCATTTGCGTGCCAGCCAAGCCAGCTGCAGCCATGGCGGCTAAAAACCAACCAGAAATAGCCAATAAGCCAACGTTTGCCAGTACTGTTAAGGTTGCTAAAAATGCCCCTAACAGCATTGCACCTAGGTGCGGTCTACACAGTTTTAATAAACGTAAAAAATTAGTCATGCTGTTTACTCCTTGCATGCACTAAATCAAACAGCGCGCCTTGGTTATCGATGAGGGTTTTAAAGCTACCTTGCTCAATAACAGCACCATCTTTCATTACAATAACTTGTTTAGCTTGTGCAATGGTATTTAAGCGATGGGCTATCACCACAACGAGATGTTGCTGTGCATAATGATTGATAGCCGCTTGCACCTGTTGCTCAGTTTGGCTATCGAGGTGTGCGGTTGGCTCATCAAGGATCAAAATTGGCGCTTGTTTTAAAAATGCCCGAGCTAAAGCGATCCGCTGCTTTTGCCCGCCTGAGAGTCCTTCGCCTTGTTCACCAATTTGAGTGTCAAAGCCCTCTGGTAATTGATTGATAAACTCAAGTGCACCAGCTTGCTCTGCTGCAGTTTCTAGCTGCGTGAGTGTGGCATCCGGTTTGGCCAATAGTAAGTTAGCTTTGATACTGTTAAATAATAAAGTAGGTTGTTGTGGGATCCAGGCAATATGTTGCTGCCATTGCTTAATATGTGATGCGGCTAGTTGTTGCTGATTTACCGTAACTGCACTGATCACCT
Source organism: Pseudoalteromonas sp. SG43-7 (assembly GCF_014164295.1). NCBI lineage: Bacteria > Pseudomonadati > Pseudomonadota > Gammaproteobacteria > Alteromonadales > Pseudoalteromonadaceae > Pseudoalteromonas > Pseudoalteromonas sp. SG43-7. The sequence goes on along the minus strand of NZ_JACJEY010000043.1, from coordinate 18,560 downwards.
GAGGATGAAACCCTAATAAACAATCGAGTAAGGTGCTTTTACCAGCACCACTTTGACCAACGATGGCATGCAGGCCTGTGCCTGCAAATGTTAGGTTTATATTGTTAACGCCTTCATTACTTTGTGGGTAATGAAAATTTAAATTATCAATATTGAGTTGTTCGATAGTTGGTAAGTTTAAGCTATTTTGAGTATTTGGTTGTATGTTCTCAAGATCCTTAGCAGGGAGTGGCTCATTCAATATTTTTAGCATATCAGCGGCGGCACTAATCCCTTCTAAGCGGGCATGGTAATGGCTGCCGAGTTGGCGCAGCGGTAAATAAAACTCCGGAGCAAGTAACAGCACAACAAAGCCGGTCGAAAAATCTAAGGTACCAAAAAACAACCGAAAACCGATTATCACCGCTACTAACGCGACACTAATGGTCGCTAAAAATTCGAGTGCGAAAGATGATAAAAATGCGATTTTTAATACGTTTAAAGTCGCATGGCGAAAGTCATCGGAAATTTTGGCAATTTGCTTTAGTTCGCGCGTAGTCGCATTAAATAACTTTAGTTGGGTTAAGCCTTGTAAGCGGTCAAAAAAGTAATTACCTAACACAGCTAGTTGTTGCCAACGTTGTTGATTCAGTTGTTCTGCTTTGTGGCCAACCAAAATCATAAAAAACGGAATTAGAGGGGCGGTGAATAAAAAAATCAACCCAGCTTTCCAATCGGTAGGAAAAATCACCATCAGGATAGCCAAAGGAATAAGCGCACTGTAAGCCACGCTCGGTAAATAATTAGCATAATAATCGTGCAGTGCTTCAACACCATTGTGTAGGGTGTTTAAAGTCGCGCCATGACCTTGTTGTTCAATATAACTTGGCCCAAGTAAGGTGAGTTTCTCGAGTAAAGTATGGCGCATAGCAGTTTTAATTTTAAGTGCGGCTTGGGCACTTATGCGCTGCGAAAATCCAAGTAATATTCCGCGCCCTAAAATCAATGCTGCTAATGGCCAAAGTAAAGGGGTAATAGTGGCTAAATTGGCGTGTTCAAACATCACTAAATGAATTGATCGTGCCACTAAATAAGCACTGGCAATCATCAATAATGCGTTAAATGTTCCTAGCGCAATACTGATTTTTAAAAGACTGCCAGCGTGATTGGAATGCGTTTTTAAAAACGCGCGCAGCGTAGTTTGTTGCGCGCGATTTGGTCGGGGGTTAGTCGTCATTTTGGCGATTAAGCCTATCGTGTAATTCTTGTTCGTCGTCAGCGATACTGTCTTTGTTCTGGCCAAATTCGTACCACATAACGTTGATCACACCTAACGTACAGGCTAATAAAACACCGAGTATCCAAGCAAAATACCACATAGATCAAATCTCCTTAGTAACTGCCATGGCTGTTATTTTCAATTTCTTCTACGGTTACTTTGCGCCACATTTTCACATAACACCATGTGGTGTAAAGTAAAATAAGTGGCACAAAAATACTTACTGCAATAAACATTACATTCAATGTTCTATGGCTAGAAACCGCATCCCATATTGTTAAACTAATATCAGGGTGATTACTTGATGGCATAATAAATGGGAATAAGGACATTCCAGCCGTCATGATCACACCGCCAAGCATTAAGCTTGTTGCTATTAATGCCAGCCCCGGCCTATTAATTTTTGAACATATCCACGCTAATGCAGCCATTAAAAAAGCGACCGCAGGGAACAGCATAGTTAAAGGCATTTGTTGATAATTGTTTAACCAAGCACCTGCAGAGGTGGTTACTGTTTTATCTAGTGGGTTTGCAAAGCCTTGCGCATCACCCATCGAGATTATTTGGTAACCATCAAGATTAGCAATCCAAATACCTGCAACAGCAAATAACATGATGAATGCTAACAGTGCATAACGACCATATTGCGCTGAGCGACGAGCAACATCACTGTCTGTACGCAGCTGTAACCACATACCGCCATGGGCAAGTAACATAGTTACGCTGATCAAGCCGGCTAATAAGGCAAATGGATTTAATAATGCAAAGAAAGATCCTTGGTAGCTGGTTCTAAGGTATTCATCAATACTAAATGGCACACCTAAAAACAGATTGCCAAAGGCCACGCCAAATACCAGAGCAGGAATGGCACTGCCAGCAAATAAGCCCCAATCCCAATTGTTACGCCAGCGTGGAGAGTCAATTTTGCTGCGATAGTCAAAACCCAAAGGTCTAAAAAATAAGGCAAACAATACCAACATCATAGCAAAGTAAAAGCCCGAAAATGCAGCCGCATAAACCATCGGCCACGCTGCAAATAAGGCACCCCCTGCGGTGATAAACCATACTTGGTTACCATCCCAGTGTGGACCTACCGTATTGATCACCACACGGCGTTCACTGTCGGTTTTACCAACTAACTTGATAAGCATAGCCACGCCCATGTCCATACCATCGGTGATTGCAAAACCAATTAACAATACGCCGATGATAACCCACCAAAGTAACTTTAACGTTTCATAATCGAAAATCATGATTTTGCTCCTTGCTCGTCAGTTATTTGGTCGCCATTAGTATGGTCATCTAAATGTTCAAAGTGATATTTACCAGTGTGCAATGAACTTGGTCCTATTTTAACAAATCGCAGCATCAGCCAGCCTTCGACAATAGCAAGGCCGGTGTAGAATACGATAAAGCCGGTTAAGCTTATTAAAATATCATTGACAGTCAGTGACGAGGTCGCTAAAAAGGTCGGCAGTATTTCAGAGATTGCCCACGGCTGACGGCCATACTCTGCAACTATCCAGCCAAACTCGATTGCTATCCAAGGTAGAGGAATACTCCACACCGCAGCCCACAATAACCAACGTTTCTGTTCAATCACACGATGTGCATTGTAATAAAAAGACAATACAAATACGCCCAGCATAATCACACCACAGCCAACCATGATCCTAAATGACCAAAACATCGGGCCTACTTGAGGGAACGAATCTTTAACGGCTTGCTGAATTTGTGCTTCAGTTGCATCCACTACATTTGGTGTATAACGCTTTAACAATAAGCCGTAACCTAAGTCGTCTTTTAACGCGTCAAACTTAGCAATGTTTTCAGCAGATTCATCACCATCGCGCAGTTTTTCAAGGTATTTATAAGCGATCATACCGTTACGAATACGCACTTCGTGTTGTTTTTCTAAATCATTAATGCCGATGACTTGCTCATCTAGCGAGCGGGTCGCTATTAAGCCTAGTGCATACGGGATTTTAACGGCAGCATGGGTCACTTGTTTATCGGAATCAGGGATCCCAACTAACGTAAACGCAGCGGGTGCTTCCTCGGTGTGCCATTCAGCTTCAATGGTTGCCAGTTTTACTTTTTGTACTTCACCGACTTCATAGCCTGATTCATCGCCAAGTAAAATAACACACAATACTGAGGCTAAACCAAAGCCGCTGGCGACTGAAAAAGAGCGTTTTGCAAAAGCGAGATCACGGCCCTTAAGGATATACCAACTACTGATCCCCAATACGAACATGGATGCGGCAACATAGCCCGCAGACACAGTATGAATAAACTTAACTTGTGCGACAGGGTTAAACACAAGCTCGGCAAAACTAGTCATTTCCATGCGCATAGTTTGATAGTTAAATTCAGCACCGACAGGATTTTGCATCCAACCATTAGCGACTAATATCCACAGCGCAGACATATTAGTACCAATAGCCATTAAAAAGGTTGCACCTAAATGCTGGCGTTTACTGAGCCGCTCCCAGCCTAAAAAGAACATACCCACAAAGGTCGATTCTAAAAAGAATGCCATTAACCCTTCTATTGCAAGGGGAGCGCCAAATACATCGCCCACATAATGAGAGTAATAAGACCAGTTAGTACCAAATTCAAACTCCATGGTAAGGCCTGTGGCTACACCAATGGCGAAGTTAATGCCAAATAGTTTACCCCAAAACTTGGTCATATCACGGTAGATTTCTCGGCCGGTCATTACATAAACCGACTCCATGATCACTAAAATCCAGGTCATACCTAGAGTCAGTGGTACAAATAAAAAGTGAAACAGGGCGGTGACAGCAAACTGTAATCGCGATAGATCCACAAAGGTTTCATCTATCATTTTTTATAGCTCCTTGTATGTGCGGGCGAGTCACAAAACAAATAAAGTAAGCAAAAGTTAGTTAATGAAGTTTCAGTAATTATTGAAACCTCATGCATTATTCTCTTTTGGTTAATTATTGTCAATCACAACATGGATAAATATTACCCCATTATGATTAATGCGACGCTTTTTAATCAGCTTTAGTTAGTGAAACACAGAGCTTAACTATTTACCAATATATGTTTGAAAAACAGGCAAATAGTTCTGGTTGTATCAGTAAAGGTACGTTGCTGAAGGTTTCTCTAATTTATTCAGGGTGTGTCATTTAATCGCGCAGTAAAACAAGCTAGACTACTGCCTATGACCGTCTTGTTGACTTGTGAATAAAAAACAGCCATGAATAAAGATAAACAGCCACTACGTATAGCGATTGTAGTTGGAGAGCTCTCTGGTGATATTTTAGGTGAAGGCCTAATTAAAGCATTGAAACAGCGCTACCCTGATGCCATTTTTGAAGGTATTGCAGGGCCGAAAATGCAGGCGCAAGGCTGTAGTAGCTTATTTGATATGGAAGAGTTAGCTGTAATGGGCTTAGTGGAAGTGCTAGGCCGATTACCGCGGTTATTAAAAATTCGCAAGCAACTAGTCCAACACTTTATTGATAACCCGCCAGACGTTTATATAGGTATTGATGCACCTGACTTTAATTTACGGGTTGAAAAGCCGTTAAAAGATGCTGGTATTAAAACGATTCAATATGTAAGTCCATCAGTGTGGGCATGGCGAGAAAAACGTATTCACAAAATCAGCGCTGCAACCAATATGGTGCTGGCTTTATTACCGTTTGAAAAAGCATTTTACGATAAACATAATGTGCCATGTACTTTTGTTGGCCATACACTGGCTGATGATATTGCCCTTGAGCATGACGACAGCGCAGCGCGTCAACAATTAGGTTTAAGCCTTGATGATAAAGTACTGGCATTATTGCCAGGTAGTCGAGGCTCAGAAGTAGGGTTGCTTAGTGAAACTTACCTTAAAACAGCGGCCGGGCTACAAGCTAAAAATCCTGATTTAAAAATAGTGGTGCCATTAGTAAATGAGCAACGCAAAGCACAATTTAGTGCTATTTTGGCAGCTACAGCGCCACAACTAAATATTCAGTTGTTGGATGGACAATCGAACCTTGCTATGCAAGCGGCAGATGTGATTTTAATTGCATCAGGTACCGCGACCCTGGAAGGGATGCTTTATAAAAAACCTATGGTGGTTGGCTATAAAATAAAAGCCCTAAGTTATTGGATTTTTAAAAGTTTATTCACTTTTAATATTAAATACTTTTCGTTACCAAACTTATTAGCTGACGAAGAGCTAGTGCCTGAATTTATGCAGCATGATTGCAGCGTTGAAAACCTAACGAACGCCCTTGAACCAATGCTAAATAGTGATAATCGCGAGTTGAAAGCGCGTTTTTTAGCCATTCACCAGCAAATACGCTTAAATGCTAGTGAGCAAGCAGCCACTGCTGTTGCGGAGATTATAGATGCAAATTGAACGACCTAACCTCAGCTTTATCGCTGGCGTTGACGAAGTCGGCCGTGGGCCATTAGTTGGCGATGTAGTGACCGCTGCGGTGATCCTCGATCCAGCTAAACCGATAGCTGGTCTTGCGGATTCAAAAAAGTTAACCGATAAAAAACGCCAAGCACTGGCAATTGAGATCAAAGAAAAAGCGCTGTGTTGGTCCATTGGCCGATGTAGCCCCACAGAAATCGACGAGTTAAATATTCTCCATGCCACTATGCTGGCAATGACTCGTGCGGTTGAAGGCTTAAGTACCACCCCTGAGTTTGTATTTGTCGATGGCAATCGCCTACCTGCGCTCAGTATGCCGGCACAAGCCGTAATAAAAGGCGACAGTCTAGTGGCAGAGATCTCAGCAGCATCCATTATTGCTAAAGTTGCCCGTGATGATGAAATGATTGAGCTTGATAAACGCTATCCAGAATATGGTTTTGCAGGTCATAAAGGCTACCCAACCAAGGCACATTTTGCTGCTCTTGAGCAGTACGGCGCCATTAGTGAACATCGTAAAAGCTTTAAACCAGTACAACGTGTACTGGCGATGCTGGAGAAGTAATGGCAGCTCCAGATTTTGTGCATTTACGGGTACATTCAGACTTTTCAATGGTCGATGGTTTAGCGAAAACTAAACCGATTGTCGCCAAAGCGCAGGAATTACAATTACCGGCATTGGCCATTACCGACCAAATGAACTTATGTGGTTTAGTGCGCTTTTATGACACCGCTCATAATGCGGGTATTAAACCAATTGTTGGTGCTGATTTTTGGTTACACAGCCCAGAGTTTCCAGAAGGGCCTTGTCGGTTAGTTATTTTAGCTAAAGATAATGTCGGTTATAAAAATCTTACCCTTTTAATCTCTAAAGCGTATCAACGTGGGCATTTATTTCATCGCCCTGTTATTGAACGAGATTGGTTAGTTGAGCACAAAGAAGGGCTTATTTTACTCTCTGGTGCCAAAGATGGCGATTTAGGTAAAGCGCTTTTAAAAGGCAACCCAGCCACAGTTGAGTCGGTGGTTAGTTTTTATAAACAGCATTTTAGTGATAACTACTATATTGAGTTGATACGTACTAAGCGTACACAAGAAGAAGATTATTTACACTTAGCGGTTGAGCTTGCAACCGTTGAGCAGTTGCCAGTAGTGGCTACCAACGAAGTGGTATTTTTGAAGCCTGAAAACTTCGAGGCCCACGAAATACGCGTAGCAATATTTGACGGCTATACGCTTGATGATAAACGCCGACCAAAGCGCTTCTCTGAAGAGCAGTACTTAAAAACCCCAGCACAAATGGCTGAGCTGTTTAGTGATATCCCTGAAGCGCTGCAAAACAGTGTGGAAATCGCCAAACGCTGTAATGTGACGGTGCAGCTTGGTACGTATTTCTTACCAGATTACCCAACCGGCTCATTAAAAATTGAAGACTTCTTGGTGAAAGTATCCCGAGACGGTCTTGAAGAGCGCCTACAGTTTTTATTCCCTGATGCAGCGGACCGAGCAGAAAAACGTGTTGAATACGACGAGCGTTTACAAATCGAGCTCGATGTAATTAACCAAATGGGTTTCCCTGGTTACTTCTTGATCGTAATGGAGTTCATCCAGTGGAGTAAAGATAACAATATTCCAGTTGGGCCAGGGCGTGGTTCAGGTGCGGGTTCGTTAGTGGCGTACGCGCTGAAAATTACCGATCTTGATCCGCTTGAATTTGATTTACTTTTCGAGCGCTTCTTGAACCCTGAACGTGTATCAATGCCGGATTTCGACGTCGATTTCTGTATGGATAGACGCGATGAAGTAATCGATCACGTATCGGCTCTGTATGGACGAGATGCGGTATCACAGATCATTACTTTTGGTACTATGGCAGCAAAAGCGGTAATACGTGATGTTGGCCGAGTACTTGGCCACCCGTACGGATTTGTTGACCGTATATCAAAACTGATCCCAGGCGATCCCGGCATGACGTTGGCAAAAGCGTTTGATGTTGAGCCACGCCTGCAAGAAGCTTACGATGGCGATACAGAAGTAAAAGACTTAATCGATATGTGTCGCATCCTTGAAGGCTGTACACGTAACGCTGGTAAACATGCCGGTGGTGTGGTTATTTCACCGACTACAATTACTGATTTTGCCGCCCTGTATTGTGACGATGAAGGTAAGTTTCCGGTTACTCAGTTTGACAAAAATGACGTAGAGACCGCCGGATTAGTAAAGTTTGACTTCTTAGGTCTACGAACCCTGACCATTTTGCAATGGGCAGTTGATATGACTAATGAGCGCTTAACCCGAGAGGGCAAAGAGTCAATAGATATCAACACCATTCCACTGAATGATAAAAAGAGTATAGAGCTGCTATTAAGAGCAGAAACTACCGCGGTATTCCAACTTGAATCCCGGGGTATGAAAGACTTAGTAAGGCGCTTAAAGCCCGATTGCTTTGAAGATATGATCGCCTTGGTAGCCTTGTTTCGTCCCGGGCCATTACAGTCAGGCATGGTAGATAACTTCATCGACCGAAAACTTGGTCGCGAAGAAATTTCTTATCCAGATGCACAATATCAACACGAAAGCTTAAAGCCTATTTTGGAGCCGACTTACGGCATTATCTTGTATCAAGAACAAGTAATGCAAATTGCTCAGGTACTGGCAGGTTACACCCTAGGTGGCGCCGATATGTTACGTCGTGCAATGGGTAAGAAAAAGCCAGAAGAGATGGCAAAACAGCGTTCAACATTTGAAGATGGTGCGCGAAATAACGGCATTGACGGCGAACTGGCGATTAAGATCTTCGACTTGGTAGAGAAGTTCGCAGGCTACGGTTTCAATAAATCACACTCCGCAGCCTATGCGTTAGTATCGTACCAAACGCTGTGGATGAAAACCCATTATCCTGCTGAATTTATGGCGGCGGTGATGTCGGCTGATATGGATAACACTGAAAAAATCGTCACCTTGGTTGATGAATGTGAGAACATGAAGCTCACTTTATTACCGCCTGATGTAAATGCTGGTGCCTATAAGTTTACAGTAAACCTCAAGGGTGAAATTGTTTATGGTATTGGTGCTATCAAAGGCGTGGGTGAAGCGCCTGTAGATGCAATTTTAGAAGCGCGAAGTAACGGTGGGCCATTTAAAGACCTATTCGATTTTTGTGCGCGGGTAGATTTAAAACGTATCAATAAACGCGTAACCGAAAAACTTATTTACGCCGGTGCGCTTGATCAACTCGGTCCCGAGAAAACGCAACCAGCGCGTGCTACGTTATTGGCAAGCTTAAAAGATGCGATGAAAGCGGCTGATCAGCATCATAAAGCAGAGTCGTTAGGGCAAACTGATTTATTTGGTTTATTAGCGACAGAGCCGGATGAAGTCGAGCAAGCATTTATAAAAGCCACGCCACTGACTGATAACCAATGGCTTGATGGGGAAAAAGAAACCTTAGGCTTATATTTAACCGGGCACCCAATAAATCAGTATCGTAAAGAGCTGAAATATTACACCAGTGGTAAATTAGTGGATTTACAGCCAACTAATCGTGATGTGCAATCAACCGCTGCAGGCCTTGTTATAGCTGCACGTACACTAGTAAATAAAAAGGGAAATCGTTGGGGGCTTGTAACTTTAGATGACAAGAGTGCCCGTATTGATGTACGCTTATTCCCAGAACAGTTTGAAATGTACCAAGATATGCTGCAAATCAACAATATCTTGGTAATATCTGGACAGGTCAGCTTTGATAACTTCTCCGGTGGTATTACAATGACCGCCAGAGACATATGCACCATCGCGCAAGCGCGCGAAAAACGTATTAAAGCGATTAAAATGACGCTAAATATGGTGCAAATCGAAGCCAACTTCTTCGATAAATTACAAAAAGTACTCGAACCTTATAAGTTTGGTACTTGTCCGATTAAGGTTTACTATCAGCGTCCAGATGCGTTGGCACAGTTAACCCTCGGGACAGAATGGTGTGTTACGCCTAGTGATGACTTAATTCATAAGTTATCGTTAATGGCGGCGCAAGATGTAGAACTAGAATTTAACTAATTAGGTAGTTTAGAGCATGAGCCTCAATTATCTTGATTTTGAGCTTCCAATCGCAGAGTTAGAAGCAAAAATTGAAGAGTTACAAAATATAAGCCGCGCTGGCGATTTAGACCTTGAGTTAGAAGAGGAAGTCAGTCGATTAAAAGAGAAAAGCGCTAAAATGAAAGAGGAAATATTCTCTAAATTAGGTGCTTGGCAGGTTTCTCAGTTAGCCCGTCATCCGTTGCGTCCTTATACTCGAGATTATATCGAGCGTATTTTCACGGAATTTGACGAGTTTGCTGGCGATCGTACTTTTGCGAATGATCCGGCAATTTTAGGCGGTGTTGCACGCTTTGAAGGTCAACCAGTGATGGTTATTGGCCAACAAAAAGGCCGTGACACAGCTGAAAAAATTAAACGCAACTTTGGTATGCCAAAGCCTGAAGGTTACCGTAAAGCATTACGCTTAATGGAAATGGCAGAGCGTTTTAAAATGCCAATTATGACCTTTATCGACACCCCAGGTGCATACCCAGGTGTTGGCGCTGAAGAGCGAGGCCAATCTGAAGCAATCGCACGTAACCTTAAAGTGATGGCAGCATTAAAAGTGCCAACAATTTGTACGGTTATTGGTGAAGGCGGCTCAGGTGGTGCTCTAGCCATTGGTGTAGGTGATCGCGTTAACATGTTGCAGTACAGTACTTACTCGGTGATTTCACCAGAAGGTTGTGCATCAATTTTGTGGAAGAGCGCTGATAAAGCACCTCTTGCTGCAGAAGCGATGGGTGTAACCGCTGAGCGTGTTAAAGAGCTTGATTTGATCAACAGCTTAGTTGAAGAGCCATTAGGTGGCGCACACCGTAACTACGAAGGTATGGCGCGTAACCTGAAAAATCAACTTAAGCGCGATTTAGCTGATTTACAAGCTCTGTCACTGGATGAGATGCTTGATCAACGCTATAAACGTTTAATGTCGTTTGGCTATTGTTAAGATAAACAAAACAACCAAATTGATGAAAAAAAGCCGCTATTGCGGCTTTTTTGTTTTAGAATGCTTTGGAGCTTGGAGCACTACTAAATTTAAGTTGATGGTTACTCATGCAAACAACATCGTTATACCAACAAGTAAAAAATGCCATTACGCCTTATACCGATGAGCACAAAACCGCATTTACGGTAGCGCTCTCTGGTGGTGTGGATTCGGTGGTATTACTGCATATAATGAATGCGCTAAAAGCTGAAATACCGCAACTGCAATTAAGCGCAGTTTATGTTAATCATGGTTTAAGTCAGTATGGCGACGATTGGCAGCATTTTTGCGAAAAACTATGTGCAATAGTAAAAGTTCCTTTTTACTCGGCTCAGGTAAAAATCACCAATAAATCACGCACGAGTCTAGAAGAGCTCGCCCGCGATGCTCGGTATCAGGCACTTGATCAGCATAGCCCAAGCGGCAGTATTATTTTGCTAGGGCAGCACTTAAATGATCAACTAGAAACGTTTTTACTGAGGCTAAAACGCGGCTCAGGATTACAAGGCTTAGCATCTATGCGGCAAACTCGCACCTTGAGTTCTGGGCGAGAATGTTTACGGCCACTGCTGAACAGCACACGACACAGTATTGAACAATTTGCTACCGAGTTTAAGCTTGAGCATATTACCGATGATTCAAATACAGATGAGCGCTTTGATCGCAACTTTATTCGTCAGCAAATAGTACCTCTATTAAGTGAACGATTTAGCGGCTTTGAGAAAAGCGCAGCACGCAGTGTTAAGCTTCTTCAACAGCAGCAAGATGTACTTGATGAATACACTCAGTTAGATTTAAGCCAATGCCAAAACATCCAGCAAGGGTTAAGTTGTTTACAGCTAGCAAATTTTAGCGCTGCGCGCCAAGCAAATGTTTTGCGTTGTTGGCTTGGGCAGTTTACGACGCTTATGCCATCACAACAACAAACTCAGCAAATACTTACACAAGGTTTAACAGCAAAAGCTGATGCGCAGCTACTTATTCAGTTAACCGAAGGGCAAGTACGCCGGCATCAAAACTTTTTATATTTTGTACGTGAAACAACCGTTCCTGACAGCCAATCACTAACTGCTCAAAAACAGTTACTTTCAGATGGTCGTACCCTCATACAATTATCAGGTATAGGAGTTAGAAAGCCATTGCCTGATGAACACGTTTCTGTTCAGTTTAATTGCCCACAGGCGCGTATTAAACCGCTTAAAAAACCGGGCCACAACAGCATTAAACATTGGTTTAAAGATGCCAAAGTAGCGCCATGGTTACGTGCTAATGTGCCACTAATTTTTTATAATGAGCAATTGGTTTATGTCGTAGGGCATTTTATAAGTGCAGAACACGCCGATGAAAAAGGTATATTTTGGGAGATAAAAACATGACAACGTCACAGCCACACGTTGGTTTATCACTAGTCAATAAAGCGCCGTTAGGGCTTATAGTTACAGCCGTTGTAGCGGGCATTGCCACGGTAATGTTTGAGCTGGCGCTATTAACGTTAGCGTATTCGGTTGCAGGTGGTTTGGTGTGTGCTATTATTTTAATTGCGTACTGGTTAGGTAAAGGCGGACTATTTTTTATTGTTGGGGTGAGTATTCCATTATTAATGGTCATTGTTGTACCACTGACCAGCATGGCTGCTTTGTTATACCTAATTAGTGGTTTCTTTTTTGGTTTTTGCTTAGCACTATTAGGCTATAAGTTATTGGTCAAGTCAAAAAGTTAGTATAAGTATCAAAGTAAGGCCTAGCGGGGGAACTAGGCTTACCTTTAATTAATACGCTTTCGCGCAGTTACGCCCTGATGCTTTGGCCTTGTATAAACCTTTATCGGCGCGGGCAAAAATCTCATTCTCACAATCTTTGCTGTTTGCCAAGGTAAATCCAATGCTGGTGGTGACTTCATATTGTTTCATTAAACTTGACTGCGCCACTAACTGCATCACTCGCTGAGCAATCACTTTATTTGTGGTAAATTCAGGATCATCAATTAATACCGCAAACTCATCGCCACCAAAGCGAAATACAGAATCTGTGCCGCGAATACTACTGCATAAAACGTTGGCAAACTCTTGTAATACGTCATCGCCAATTTTATGACCGTAGCTATCATTAACTTGTTTAAAGTTATCTAAATCTAACAACATTAAACTAAATGGACGATGATGGCGGCGAAAGCGCTCTAATTTTTGCGTCAAAATAGCATCAAACTGACTACGATTATTAAGCCCTGTTAAGGTGTCTTTAGTCGCTAGTTTTAGTACGCGGCTATACATTAATGCATTGCGTAATGGGTAAACCAATGCGCAGTGTAAGCCAACTAACTTTTGTTCAATATTGCCCGAAAGCGGATATTGGCAAAAATAGATAAGCTGTCCTAAATGTTCATTATTTATGTCTAAATTAAATGAATATGGCGGTTTGCTGTTATCACTATTAGCAATTTGTGCCACCCCAAGAGATGACTGAAACTGCAAGCCTGAAAAATTAATAAGCTGCTTTGCGTGTTCAGCATAAATCGTTAGTAGCTCTTCTATGTTCAACGTTGTTTGCAGTTTCTCGAGCAAACTATGGATAGCTGCGGGCTCATTATTACGGTAATGCTCTGCCGAAAACGGCAGGAACTCGCCACGTGCTGAGATGCGCTGCGTCAAAATATGGACATTTTCCATGGTTTTCTCCCCCTAGGAGTTTGTTATTACTTTTCTAAGCGATTTTTGTGCCACTATTCCAAACTGGCTGAAAAACAGATAGTTGCTATAGTTAACTCTTAAGCAGCTAAAATTTTGACGGTATGGCAATAATATAAATAGGAGGTTTATTTGCAAAGTGTATTGGCTCAAATATTTGGCTTATTACTGGCTGCTGTGGTGCTGGTATGGTTATTTAAGCGCATTGGCTTACCGCCGATCCTCGCTTACCTTGCTACTGGCTTATTAGCGGGTAGTCATGGCATTGGCTGGATGGCGCAAAGTCATGAAATACATTTTGTAGCTGAGCTTGGTATTGTATTTTTATTATTTAGTTTAGGGCTGGAGTTTTCTGTTGGCCGCTTAATGGCAATGCGCAATATTGTATTTGGCTTGGGCACGTTGCAAGTAATAGTCACAAGTATTGTGTTTATGCTGATTTTATTGCTGATGGATTTGTCTGTGCTGAGTAGTTTTACTATCGCGACATTAATGGCGCTGTCATCAACAGCGGTGGTGGTTAAATTACTTAAAGAAACCGGCGAACTTAAACAGCGGCGAGGGCAGCTTGCTATCGGAATGTTATTATTTCAAGATATTGCGGTGGTGCCGTTACTGATTACTTTACCTTTACTGGCCCAAAGCAGTGGTACTGAAGGCATTGCCTGGGCGCTGACTTTCGCTTTAACTAAAGGCGCGTTTGTATGTTTGTTGTTATGGATGATAGGCAAGTGGGTATTGCCAAAAGTCTTTAGCGAAGTTGCATTAATGCGCACCGATGAATTGTTTGTTTTGACTACTTTAGTGGTTGCCTTATTTGCCGCAGGCTTAACGTATTTATTTGGCTTATCGATGGCGCTGGGCGCATTTTTAGCAGGAATGATGCTCGGCGAAAGCCAGTACCGACATCAGTTAGAAGCCGATATTCGACCATTTCGCGATATTTTAATGGGCCTATTTTTTGTCACTGTCGGCATGCAGCTCGATATTTTATACGTGTTTGGCGTATGGTATTGGATAGTGGCTGCATTAGCGCTAATGCTAGTATTAAAAATTGGTGTTATTACTTTTTTAGCGCAACTGATGGGCGAGCGAAAACAAGATGCAATTGCAGCAGGCATCATGCTGTGGCAAATGGGCGAGTTTGGTTTTGTATTAATTGCGCTTGCTACTAAACACCAATTATTAGCTTTAGATCACGCCTCATTTTTAATCGCTATTGCAGTCATGTCGATGGGCTTAACACCTTATTTAATAGAATCGACGCCTTGGTTATTAAAACAACTTGGGGTATTAAAAAATCCCAACGGTGAGTGGCAGCAACAGCCTAACAGTAGCACTTTGTATCAAAACCATGTAGTTATCTGTGGGTTCTCTCGGGTTGGGCAAACTATTGCGCGGTTTTTAAAGCCAGAAGCAATAGAGTACGTTGCTGTTGAAAGTAACCCAATACTAGTTCAAGAGGCCAAAGCAGCTGGAGAGCCCGTTATTTTTGGTCATGTAAAACAAAAAGATATTTTAAAATCAGCAGGAGTCGAACGAGCTCGACTAGTGATCATTACTTTCACCGATTTTGAACATGCGCAAATCGTGATCGATGCGATAAAGCAAATAGCTCCTGACGTGAAAATACTGGTACGCATGCGCGATGATAGTCATCTCGAAGCACTCAAAGAGCTTGGCGTGACTGAGGTGGTGCCCGAAACGCTGGAAGCGAGCTTAATGTTAGTGTCGCACGTGTTATCTATGTCGGGCGTACCAATGTCGCGTATTGTTAGGCGGGTTAGCAAAGAGCGGCGTAACCGTTACCAATTTTTACATGGTTTTTTTGCCGGAGATCAATTTGATAGTGAAGAAAATAACGCCGAGCGGCTTGAGTATTTACACGTTATGGCACTGCCAGAAAACGCCTTTGCGGTTGCTAAAAATATTAATGAATTAAATCTCGAAAAACGTAAAGTATCAGTGCGAGCATTACGGCGCAAAGACCGTGAAATTGATAGTCCATCGCTGCACACTATTTTACTCGCCGGAGATATTCTTGTACTACAAGGTAAACCTCGACGAGTAGAGCGGGTAGAGTGCTATTTACTCGATGGTACGGATTAGTGAATAGTTCGCTGTTAATCGAGCTCTAAAAATTCGCGTATCTGCGGCAGTTTCTCTAAACCATCTTTATAACCAATTTCAATCAAATGCTGGGTATAGCGTTTTTCAAACAATAAGTAACTGGTTAAACTCGATTGAGAACGTTTTTTAACCCCGATCATTCGCAGTAATATTTTAATGGCTAAAGGCATATCACTGTAATAGTTTGCGGCAATGGCATTAAAGTTTTCTGATGGATTGATCACAAAACTTTGTATTTGCTTTAATTCTTGGTGTTTATCACGCCCAGGTAACAAACCTAAAGTTCGGTTAATTCGTTCAAGGCGCTCAAGATCTGACTGTAAGGTGTCGGTAAACACACTGTCGAGCAAATGGCCCGCAATTGAGGATAACCCTGGGAAGTGAGGGAGATAACCCGGTGGATGAGCTTCTTTGGGCTGATCAACACCAATAATAAATATTTTTTCAGCGCCTAAATGGACACATGGACTCAGTGGCGACAATTGGTGAATAGAGCCATCACCAAAGTAGTGGTTGTATACATTTACGCTCGGAAACACCATAGGAATTGCACTGGACGCCATTAAATGTTCAACGTTAATACGGGTCGCTTGGCCTTCGCGTTTAGCGCGCCGCCAAGGTGATTGTGTATTAGATTGAAAAAACGCCACAGAATCACCCGTGGTATAGCTTGATGCGGTGATTGACAGCGCATCTAAATAATTACGGTGTAAATTACGCTCAATGCGAGTTAAATCTAAAATTTCATTAAGTAAATTACGTAAAGGCTGATTATTCAACAAGCTCGCTGGTGGATGATTAATATGTTCAGATTGAAAACTGGTCAGCATGTTACGCATTAAATGGCCAAACACGCTGATAAAATCACTTTTATATACCATTGACGTAGAAAAGTTTTTCCAAACAGATTCCAGTTTACGTACCGCCAAATGGGTGCATGAAGCATAGCTTGCTAGCGCGGCTGAATTGATCGCTCCGGCAGATGTACCATTAATAATAGTAAATGGTAGCGGGGCGGTACGCGGCATACTTTGCGCGAGCGCTTTAAGAACCCCAACTTGGTAAGCGGCACGTGCACCACCACCGGTCAGTAACAGAGCAACTTTAGGTTTGTTTTTATCGATTTGCTTGATTTTCATAGTTGAGTTTCGTCGTTGCAATTAAGCGGTTAAGCGTCTTTACTTTATTTATTAACTGTAAGTCTTTAAGCTAGAAGAATCAAAGGATACCTTAGCTACGTTAATAATTATTAGTGTAGGCTATGAATTAAATCCATTTAGGGTACTCTTACTGTTATCGCATTTTAATATTTATGGAGTTCGTATGTCAGATCAACCATCAGCGTCAGATGTTCAAAAACGTCCACCGAATAATAACCTTTTATTTGCAGGCATCATTTTAATTATTATCATTATTGCTGCAGCGTTTGTGTTATTAAACTCAAGTGATGAGTCACAATCAGCAACCGAAGTTGAGCAACACGTAGCAGAGCGCCCCATGATGGAGCTAAAACCAGAGAACGATCCGGTTGTTAATGCCCCATCTGTTAATCCTGAAAAGCCTGCTGATTTAGCCGTGCCAACGCCACGCCCAGTAGAGCCTGAGCCGCAAGTAGAGCCACTACCTACTCTTGATGAAAGCGATCCTGTCGTTGTTGCTAAGTTAGACGAATACCTAAGTGATGCCGCTATGAGTTTGGTTATAAACGACGATGTTATTCGCCGTGGTGTGGTATTTATAGATAATCTTGCCAAAGGTAAAATTGCGCAAAAACACACTCCCGTTATTAAGTTAGAAGAAGGCTTTAGTGTGGTAGAGGGTGATATTCTTACCATTGATCCAAACAGCTATGAGCGTTATACCCCTTATGTAAAAATCTTTACTAGCATGAGCGCAGCGCAAATCGTACGTTTATACGATGAGTACAAACCACTGATCAATGATGCGTATACAGAAATTGGCTATCAAGGTGATGCATTTAATCAAACACTTGAAGAAGCGATAGACCTATTATTGGATACCCCAGAGCCAAAAGGGGATATGCCACTGTTACGTGATTCAGTAACTTATCAATATGCTTACTCAGAATGGGAACGCCTACCAGCGGCACAAAAACAACTGCTACGCATGGGCCCTGAAAATATGAAAAAAATAAAAGCTGTACTACGTAACGTAAAAAAAGAGTTAGATAATCAATAATCTTACTTAAATCGTTTAAAAAATAGTGCGATTGTATGTTTAACATGCAGTCGCACTTTCTTTTTATGTTTCCCCTTGAATAACACAGCAAAAGTAGAGATAATCCCTCCCGCGCCAACCAAGGCCCTCAATGGTAGTCTTATTGGTCCTCTCGCAACACTAGCAGGCGAACCTGGTCAGGCCCGGAAGGGAGCAGCCACAGTTTGTGACGTGTGTGCCGAGATGTGGCTGGTAAGACTGCCACCCAAATTCCTCATTTGGTGTTGTTTGAAGTATAAGTTGACATATTTGTACTAAAAGATGACATAAATTGGAAGTATAAGGTGGCATAGTCTAGTATTTAACCGAATGGTTAGATGGTTGACTCACATGTACAGAAGAAAACTAAAACACTCCCGTGTTAAAAACCTCCATAAATTTGCTAGTCAAAAAAATAAATCTACTTGTTTAGTTGAATCCTCTTTAGAGTTTGATGCTTGCTTTCATTTTGAATTTTCACCATCAATAGCCGCATTTGAAGCACAACCACTAGGTTACGAATATGAGTTTGATAACCGTATTTGCCCTTACACGCCTGACTTTTTACTTACCCACACAGACGGTACGCAAAAATTTATTGAAGTAAAACCGCAAAGCAAAATTGCTGATGAAGACTTTCGTGCACGTTTTATTGAAAAGCAATCTATCGCTAATACCAATCGGCATAAAGATTAAGTCAATTTTATCCAGTCTCTAGAGCATATGCTTTTAACCGTATCAGGAACAGAAATGAATTTATTCCACGCTTGCGAAACCTGTTCGACTATTTCTTCAT